>NZ_JABZSJ010000001.1:0-219312 GCF_015262605.1 Prevotella aurantiaca
TCCATTACTAAAATCCGTGAGCTTTTCAGCCTACCAAATGTCCATTACGCCTAAAGTTTGAGTTTAGCTTACCGTTTTTCGGTATATCTCCTACTCTACTTAAAGATTAAGTTTACATTACTGCCGACCATAATATATCGGTTGTTTGAGTTCCAAATCTGTTTTTAATTATAGTCTTACACTTCCTAATTATAAAACTATGATTTTTTAATTAAATATTTATTTTCTATAATGATAAATACTTTTCTTTAATGGATGGGCTTACTTTATACAGAAAAAGTTATTTAGCCGTTTCCTTACTACTACGTTTTGTACGCTTGAAAGAGCGGTAATCATCGAGTTCTATTTCAATGTCTGGCTCCACAAGTTCGCCGATCGAGGGAAGTTGGAACTTCATATATTTAATGTTTAATCCCCGTTCGATCCATTGATTTTCGTAATAGGTGTGAATGCCAAGAATTTCTTTTGTGCGGGAATCTAACTCAGTAGATTGCACGCCATTAGTCTCGTTAGCATACAAATCTTCGGTGCGGAAGAGCAGAGGTAAACTGTTTTTCTCTACAAGATAAGTCGTATAGGTAAAGAGGAAGTTCGAATCAGTTTTCAAATGTACCACTCCCCTATCCTCCAAAAAGTTTCGATAACGATTCAAAAAGAAGGTTGATGACAGTCGTTTGCGTGGATTCTTCATCTGCGGATCGGAGAAAGTAAGCCATATTTCCTGTACTTCATCGTTGGCAAAAAAGCGGTCTATAATCTCGATACTGGTACGCAGAAAAGCCACATTGGGCAGATTTTCGTCTAAAGCCTGCTTTGCACCCGTGTATATTCGCGCTCCTTTTATGTCTACCCCGATGAAGTTGATATTCGGATATAAGCGTGCTAACCCAACAGTATATTCACCTTTACCGCATCCCAATTCTAAGATGATAGGGTTATCGTTATGGAAATACTGTTCACGCCAATGCCCTTTCATATCAAAAGGCACCTCGCTAACGACGCCATACGGATATTGGAAGACATTACTGAATGTCTCCATCTCTGCAAATTTCTGTAATTTACCTTTACTCATAATGGTTGCAAAGTTACAGAAAAACGTTAATAAAATAGCATTCTTGCTAAAATTTACGTTTATCAGACGTAAGAAAAGGTTAATATAGAAATTGTTTTATCGTTCTATTATCTTTATATGGCTGCGCTTATCCGCTCTTTAATGAATGAACTCCCGTTAATATATAGAAGAAACAGTATACATCAAAGAGAACGTAAAGTGCGATACCAATACCCATTATAACTTTTCCTAATAGGTTATGCGTTGCCATTTCTTTTATAAAAGCAGGAACAGCGGTGATAAAAAGAAAGAATCCCGCGAAGCCCGACAATACGCATATAATTGGAAGAGCCTTCATAAAGGATGAAGAAGCTGGTACTCCGACTGGTTGTTTGTCCAAAATAAGGGAAGTAATTACATACGTAATCAAACAGAAAATATCAGCAATGTACAAGTACTTTAGTAGATTAGACCTGTGAAAATAGGTCATAATCGACAAAAGCACCACCATGACTAATGATGCATATAAGGCATATACATTTTCAGTACCCGATATCATAGGTTTCATTTTTATTACAACTTGATTTCTTTACACATTATTTATTAGACCTAACAGCGAGAAACCACTATCGAAAAGCTATTCTGACAACAAACGAAACACTTTGCTAAAATGTAACTTTCAATACATTTTTACGGCAATTATTGTTTACCTCGTTAGCTAATATTACTTGCTTGGTCATATATCTAATAACGAAGCAGCAAGTATTTTATTACATTTTTATCCATCTCAATCATTGTTTTTTACATCTCTCCTATTCCTTTCAGTCCCTCATCTTGCTACTTTCTGATTCTTCCTGCGCAATACTCATCGACTTTTATAATAGATACCAATATCCCCGAAACAGCCATTTGCTTCGTGAATATTGGTATTTTATTGCGATAAACGGTTAAGGCATCACCTTAATTGCGGCACAACTGCCCACACGAACAAAGAAAGGCTGATGCGGAAGGTTTAATATAATATTGTTACCAGCCTTGATTTTTGATGTCTTCAAGCATTTTCCATCGAACGAATAGATGGCGAGCGACTCACCGATGTAATCGTCTGCCTGCACGTTTAATATACCGTTATTCAATTGACAACTAACTTTGGGCTGCTCGGCACGTACTTCATAAATACCTGAAGGAGATGGATCATCTGCCAAATAAGAAAGACTAACGTAGCAATAGCCACAACCTTGCACTATCATAAGACCGCAAGTAGCAAGCGTTTTCGACTCTGGGTTATACATTTGCCAGCACCGTGTGTCGGGATTAGTACCTCTATCGATGAAGCCATTGGCTGTAAATAGCTTGTAAACCTCGCTAACTTGTGGTGTCGTTACGCGTTCCCACGATGCAGCAAGTAGGTAGAGAGCGCACAATTCGTTTTCTTCTGGGGTGAAAGCGAGCATCATAAAGGGGAACTCAGCATTATTTGTAGACAGAATTTCCAGTCCTTCGCGTTCCTCTTCGCTCACCTTTGGATTCATGGTCCAATACTCTTCGGTGTACTTTGTATATGCTTCGCTTTTCAAAAAGTCGTCCATTGTCTTTGCTTTCTTTTCTCCCCAAGAGGCTGAAAATTGTGGGAATGTCATGTCTACATGGTCGTCTACCTCTACCATAAACTTCATTTCGTCCAGTATATGGTCTGGATCGAAGGCATCTAAAGTACCAGGATATGCACTCGAAATACGCAATGTCAGTTCTGTTTTTCCTTTTCCCACCGACTTAAAGGCATTCCCTTTCGGTTCGATAACACTTTCGTTAGCCGACGAATAACGCAAAACGATGCGCTCACCCTTTGCTATATGCTCCTGAGTTGCCTTGTTATACTTCTTCACATACATACGATAGTTGCGATATATCGGTATTTTGAGTTCCTTGGCTGCAATTATGCCATGCTCGTCGTTGGTTGCTTGCGTTGTCAGCGTGCCTATTGCGAGGAATAAAAGGGAAAATATAATACGATATTTTAATTGGTTCATACTTTTCATAATTATTGTATTTAATTGCTATATAGGTAGTTTTAGTTATTTAATGCAACCATTACTTTCACTGTTTGAGGTGTTTTAGATTCTGAAGGAATAAAGGTTACAAGATAGATACCTGCTGGTAGCTTTGCCGAAACAGCATAGTTGCGACCTGCAACATCGTGTATGGCAACAATGCGAGCACCCTCTGATGAAACGAGCTGGCCATCTACAACTTTCAAAAGCGATAAAGCCGCAGCGGAATTTTGTGTAATATGAGTAACCACTTGACCTTCTCCGCAAGGCACTGGCATATCGTTATTGACACCAACAAGGCGTCGCCACACATATTCAGCGCGGTCGCCATTCAGCAATTTGGTAAATTCTTCCGAGCGCATGTCCTCTCGTGCGTAAGCCATACCCATTGAATTGCCCTGAAAAAGATTGCTATCGTAGTAGCAATTCTGCACTTTTATCACCACGCCATCGGCCTTTGCAGCAGTTGGATAGATAGGATCGAACACACCATTGGGGTCGGTTGCTTCCACTTTACCGATGTTATACGAACTGCTAATACTTACTGTGGCGTCTTGTAGACTCATTCCGAAGATGCCTCCGGCTATGTTTGCTGCCTTCACATCGCCTCTGTTCAAACAATCGCTAATGCTTAGACTGCCCGATTCGGCATATCCTACAATACCGCCAGCGTAGTTATTGTTTGTATTTACGCTGCCATAGTTGACGCAACGGCTCACAATGGTTCCATGAACGCCATTCATTGCCAAGATACCACCCACTGCCATGTCGGTTGAAACAACGTTTGCGCTTGATGTACAATTCGTTATAGTTGATGGTGAAAGGAACACTGAGGTTGCAATACCACCTGCATAAGGTTTCAATCGCGCCTTAACTGTAACGTTTTCGCCCGCATGACAGTTGTCTAATACCGAACTTACCAATACAGAAGCAACGCTCGCAACGATGGCATCGGCTTCGAAATGGCAGTTCTTCAGTGTTAGATTCATCACCTTAGCGTCCTTCAATATACCGAACAAAGCTACACCAATCTTGCTCTTTCCTGTAAAGGTCATGTTCAGATTAGATATCTTATGCTTGTTGCCATCGAATGTTCCGCTGAATGCTTTCAGCGTTGTTCCGCTCGTTCCGAAGTTGTTTCCGATAGGCTTCATGTTACTTACGCCTGTCATATCAATATCTTTTGTCAGCTTAAAGTACTTCCCTGCGTAGTCAGTCTCGGTATCTACAGCCACCGAAAGGTCTTCTATATCGCCAGCCGTACTTATTAAATAAGGTCTTTCCTTTGTTCCTTCGCCACCGCTATACGTAAATTCGTCTGCCTTACGAATACCAGTACCCGTTAAATGAACTTCGGTTGTGGTTTCTCCCGACTGCAATTTCAGCACAGCTTGCTGTGTTCCTAATGCTTGCGGAACAAATATTACGTCTATATCTGCCGTTCCGTTCGTCTCCAAAACCTTTATATTCTTAGTCGATAAGGTGAATAACGGTGCGCCATCACCCAACAACGACAGTGCAATATCGGCACTTAGGTTCTTGTAAACAATGTTCAGCGTTAGCTTCTTCGCCTCTCCTTTGTTCACTTCGCCAAACGATAAGAGGTCGTTATTGGCTAAAATAGAAGGTCGATTGGGCACTTCTGCTTCGCAATCGGTTATACTTATGTCGTCTAAATTAAAGGCTGCGTCGTACTTTCCAGCCGAAGCGTAATCGAATACGGTGTAATCGGCACGCACAATGCGCATGCGTCCCTCTTTCACATTGACCTTTGCGCGAAATCGTTGCACCTCTGTTGTAGGCTTAAATGCCTGCCCAATGGTTTGCCAATGCTCTCCTTTGTCTTCTGAAACCTGCACACACCACTCCACTTGCGATGTTGTGTGCTCGCCATAGGCACGATAAACAAACTCAATCGTACCTATTCCGCCTTGCTTATCTTCGGTCATGGCCATATAAGGCATTTCCTTCATTGACATTTTATAGCCGTAGATGCGTGCAGCACAATTACCGTTGGCAAAGTCGTTGGCCCCTGCTGTACGTCTGACAGCATACGTCGACCATGCCAAACCATTCAGTTTAAGGTCGTAATGATTCGGTCTGTCGCCGAGTTTATCGGCCTTTGCCGATTCAAAATCGTAACTCCAGTGGTGTTTTGCCTGCTCTCCCAGTGACGTAGGAGAAGCCTTTAACTCAGAAATACAGGTAAAGACGAGTGCAAGCACCCAATAAATTTGATTCTTTTTCATAAATATATGCGTTTAAAAAAATGAGTGAGTAAGTTATAAAAATGATGTTTCTCTTGCTCAAAAGAGATGATTTTCCAGATAGTCAAGTCGGTTATGTGTGCATGGTTCTGTTAGAAGCGTCGGTTCTAAACACTTCATTGCAAATGTAATAAGAATATTTTAAATTTACAACAATTCGGCTGTTATTTCTTAAAAATTGTATTTTTAATGAACTAAAATAGCTGTTTGGAGTGGGCTAACCTTCGAAATAATGGACTATGCTGTCCATAAATGGAGTGAGTTCTCGTGTGTACGACACGTTGTGCCAGTCGCGAGCGGTAAGCGAATAGGCTACTATGAGGCGGCGTTTGGCCCTCGACATGGCAACATAGAACTTGCGTGCGTCTTCTTGATTCTGCTTTTCGGTGGTGTTTCGCTTATTAGGATAGCGCTCAGAAGCGGCATCAAAGACGATGACATTGTCGAATTCAAGTCCCTTTGCCTTGTGTACTGTAGTAACGTAGACACGTTCTTTAAGGCTCTTACTATTACAAAAGTCGCTCTCTTTCATCGTACTGATTTCCAGCATATAGCGGTTTATCTGTTCAATAAGTGCATTAGGCAAGTGTTCATCGGCCAGTAAGTCGAACTCTAAGTAGCGCAAGAAGTATGGTAAACGCTCTATCTCGCCCATCAGTCCTTGTGCTTTCAATTCGTTGTAGGCGTTCTTCACCTCTTCCACCAAAGCCTTTTCGCTGCCCGTTTTCAGTTCGTAGCGTTGCGAAAGTGTAGCATTGTAAAGTGGAGCATAGGCATCGCGAAGTCGTTTTACATAGGGAACCACCTGTTTGTGGGTCATGAAGGCGACTTGTTGTGGTTGCTGTTGTGCTGCCTTTTCGGCACAAAGGCGAACCAGCGAGATGGTTGCTGAAACGTCGTCGATGGCTTGATGCGAGTTGATACCTGCAAGTTGGAAGTGTTCTAAAAGTTTTTCCAACTTGTAAGATGGCAGACCTGGCGCCAATAGACGTATGAGTTTAAGCGAGTCGAAGCAGGGGTTCGTATGGTTTTTCATGCGGTCGGCAGGCGTATATCGGCGCATATTGTAATCTAATATGTTGCTATCGTAGGCAACGTTATGCCCTAACAGTGCTGCATCGCCCACATATTGCCAAAACTGTTGCAGGGCTTCAGCAGGCGAAAGTAGTTGTCGGCTGTGCATCTTTTGGTGGTAAATGGCATACATTGGGTTCTCTTTCTCACCGAGTTTGGGCTGAATTGGTTTGTCGGTACGTATATAAAGGTCGAGCGGTTCGCCCACTATCTCGCCCTTATGCAGGCGTATTGCTGCTATTTCTATGATGTCATCGGCGAAGGTATTAAGCCCGGTGGTCTCTGTATCAAACACTACGAGGTCGCCATTGCTATACTTTTGCAGGAAGTCGGTGGTGTAATTGCTGTCCGAATAGAGCAGAAAATCGGTCGGAGAGAGCGATAATTGGCGCAATTTGTGTAGGAATCGGCGTGCAAGACCCTTACTTTCGAACACCTTTAGGCCTTTCATGAGCAGCGACCACGCCAGTATGTTCTGCTCGTTGTGCTGCAATGAGATGTGGGAGATAAGTGTTTTCATTGCAGGAGTATCGAAAAGGTCGCGCCCCGACACCTTTAAATGGTTCACATTGTAGCGGTCTAAGGCTCTACTTACCTTATCGGCATCGGCGTTTGCGTTTACAATTACTGCCGTTGTCGCCTCTGTGTCTTGCTGAAACAGTCGTTCCGATGTTGCAGCAACAGCGTCGGTTTCGTCTTCTACCGTATTGCTTACCAGCACAACGAGGTCGCCCTGCCCTGCTCTATCGTTATTATCGGTGAGCGGAAGCAGTTCTTTGTCGATGTGCAACTGGTGCTCTGCATAGTCGTTAAACACGTCTAAGAGGTATTTGGGCGAACGATGGTTCTGCAATAGGTGGTGTATATTGCCTTTACAACGGGTTTTCAGCAAACTCAATATTTCTATTTTTGCGCCCATAAACGAGAAGATGGCTTGCTGCTCGTCGCCCAGATACATCACCATTGGGTCGTCGTCAGCCACCAGCAGGTCGATAATGGCAAGCTGCATAGCGTTCAAATCCTGCACTTCGTCTACCTGAATCCACTTGTATTTGGGGCATGTTGCGTCTGCTTTGTATATATTGTAGGTATGGAGCAGCAGGTCTTCGAAGTCTAACATAGCGTGTTCCTCTTTGTAAGTGGCAAAGAGTTGGGCGTAATACATCTTTGTTACGAGTGCTCTAAGGGCTTCTGCCAGCTGTCGGTTTACGTAGGGCGAGTTAGCTTCGTCGGCATATAGCATGGCATTTTCGTATATTTCCAATACCGTTTGCTCGTTGAATGGCTTGCCTTGCGAGTGGCAAATGTGCTTAATCGCCTCTCTATCGTTGTCGGTAAAGCACTCTGGGTGGAGGTAATACTTCCATTCGTGGCCATGCTTCATTTGGAACATGAGGTGCGAAAACAGTATTATCTGCTTGTATTCTTGCTGCTTTTTGTAGTTGTTCATTACGGCGTCTTCGCCTTCTTGCCTGTATTCGGCGATAATACTGATGGCTTCTTCGTCGTCGATGATGGAGGTATCGGCAGGCACTTTCCCCTCTTCGAACAAGAATTTGGAACAGAAATGGTGTACGTTGCCCACTTGCAGACTACTTGTATCGTCTTCTTTCATCACGAAGCGAATACGGTTCTGCATTTCGCGAGCAGCACGATTGGTGAACGTTAGGCACAGCATATCGGCATAGTCTAAGCCCTGTTGGCGCGCGTGGCGTATGCGTTGGGCAAGTATATGCGTCTTTCCGCAGCCTGGCGATGCCAAAACAAGGTGGTGTCCGTGCTGTGCTTCTACTACTTTTTGCTGACTTTCGTCGAGCAAGTGGTATGTTTCCATTTCCTTCATAGCTTGTGGGTGTGTTATGAAGACAAAAGTACGAAAAAGAAAAGAGATAGCCGAACGATGGCCGAAAAAAGTGTTCTGCACGCCACAAGCATCAACAATGCGGAGCTACTATGGTGTAGAGACGTTACCATTGCTACGTTTTGGTGGACTGTTTTGGGTGCCGTAACCAAGCGGTATTCTACCTATGAAATGGTGAGAAAAGGAAAATTATTTTGTAAAGAAAATAGTAGTAAAAAACGATAGAAGCGCTTTTGGTTTGTAAAAGCGGCTGTTTTGCAACGCAAAAGGGCCTGTTTTGTCGTGCAAAAGAGCCTATATTGCAATGCAAAACAGGCTCTATTGCAACGCATTGATAATCATAACGTTACGCAATAGTTATGCTTTGGAAAAATATTTACAGTTGTAAGGTCGCTTTTTCGTGTAAAAAACGTAGGGTCGGCAAAAGGATTTTGCCAACTAATGGGGGTGAATTGAAATGGTTGGAATAGGCCGAAACAAAGGCGAAAGTGCGTCTGATTGCTTGTCTTAACTTGCCGATGATGCTGCTTTGGCTTGCTTTCTGGCTTGTTGGCGAGCGATCATCGTACCGTAAACGTATAGTTCGGCATAAGCGGTCCAAGTTCCGATGAAGCGCACTGCAACGGAGGTGTCGAAGGCTGTAAGTCCTGTCAGCACCCAGTAGGTGGTGGTAAGAGATGATGGATCGCCTGCTTTCATCGTTTCATAGTTTAACCAATACATGTAAAGGAGCAACAAAAGTGGCGCACTTATCACACATATAACGCACAATCTAAGTACTGACGAAAGACAAACAAAGCTGAGGTAATAGCCGAGATTCCTCATAATCTGTTTCTTTCCCAACTTTCCTGTTTCCTTTTCGCCTGATAATCGTCTTACCTTTCTTGATATATCGAACAGCGATACAACTAAAAGTATGATAGGAAGCCATTTAGGAGCACCCATTAAAGCAGAGATAAGGGCTGATGTAAACATAACAGCACTAAAGAGAAGGTACATGAATGTGCCCCGAAAAGTAACGCTTAGGTGTTGCTGCCAGTGCTGATAGCCCAAGGCAATGCAGCTCTTTACGCTGCGTTCTTTTACTAATTCGTCCATATTGTCAGTTGCTTTTAGATTGTTATTGTCGGCCTGCTACACTGCTTTTCTGTGTATTGGGCGGTTTCTATTAGGTTCTTCGCTTAAACTCTGAGCATACTATGGCGGTTGCAATGGCTACATTTAACGATTCGGCACGTGTGGTTCCGACCGAGAAATTGGGTATCAACAACTTTCTGTTCACCCGCTTTCGTATGTCTTCCGATATGCCTTTGCCTTCGTTTCCCATCACAATAAGACCATTAGTAGTGAGGTTTTCAGCGTAAATATCCTCGCCATCGAGCAGCGTTCCATAGATAGGATAATCCTTTGGAAGTGTGTTTATTAGGTCGTTTAGGTTCAAGTATTGCATCTTAACCCTTGCAATACTTCCCATCGTAGCCTGTACCACCTTCGGACTCCAGCAGTCTGCCGTATCCATAGAACAGAAAATGCGTGTTATTCCGAACCAGTCGGCCACACGAATGATGGTTCCGAGATTGCCAGGATCCTGCACTCCATCGAGCGCAAGGGCCAGTTCGTGTTCGCCAAGTGCTACTTGCTGCTCTCCTTCGGCAGCTGTTTCACCTTCGCCGTTGCCCTCTTTGGTGGTCTGAGGGAGCTTGAATATGCCCAGCTTTCCTTGTGGATGTTGTAGGAACGACACCTTTTTGATGTCCTCTTCTTCCTCAAACAATTCCACCAATTCGAACCCAGCAGTAAGCAAATCGCCCACTACTTTAGGTCCTTCAGCTACAAATAGCCCCTGCTTTTCCCTTCCTTTCTTCGTTTCGAGTGCCCGAACGAGTTTTATTTTGTTCTTAGATATCACCCTACAAAAATACAAAAAACTATCTGTTTGCACGCTTTTACTGCTAACTTTTTAGTATCTTTGCGCAAAAATTTAGCGGTATTGATGCTTAGAATAAAAGGTTTCCATATATATTTTTTACTGTTTTTTGTCACCTTAGCAACACTATTTGCGTCGTGTTCGACCGATAAGTTTGTGGCAGACGGTAGCTATTTGCTCGACAAAGTGGAGCTTCGCTCTGATGCGGCCGACTTTAACGCGTCGCAGTTGGCACAGTATGTGCGCCAAAAAGAGAACTCTCGGTGGTTCTCTGTGTTTAAAATACCACTCGGAACTTACTCTTTGGCAGGGCGAGATACTACAAAATGGATCAACAAAACGCTACAACGAATTGGAGAAAAGCCTGTTTACTACGACACTTTGCAGGCTCGTCTGTCGTGTGAAGACCTCCGCGTGGCGATGAACAATATGGGATACATGAACGCTCGTGTAGCTCTTAACACGAAAGTGAGGGGCAAAAAGCTCAAAGCAATATATACTTTGATTCCCGGAGAGCCCTTTCAGATAACTCGTTTTAACTATGATATACAGGATTCGGCTATTGCTGACCTTCTAAAAACGGAACTTTCGCAAGGTGTTAACGCCAATCAGCCACGCCAATTCACTGTTGCAGCACTCGATAACGAACGCAAACGCATTACAAAAGTGCTGAATAACCATGGCTATTACCGCTTTAACAAAGACTATATCTACTATACGGCGGACACAATCAGGGGCTCTCGTGGCGTAGATGTAACGCTCCATCTTACGAAATACAAAGAGTCTGCGGCAGATAGGCAGCCTACTTTACACCCTCGTTACATCATTGGTAAAGTGAACGTTATGCCCGGAGACTCGACCGGACTGCACCTTCGACGCGGCGTTATAGCCGATAATACGCTCATAGAACCGGGCAAATACTTCTCAGCAACCGACCTTCAAAACACTTATAACAACTTTGCGAGGTTGGGAACGATACGCTTTACCGACATAGAATTTAGGGAAATGCCACAGTTTGACTCTGTTACCATCGGCAAGATATTCGATTATACACCGGTGTCGCTGCGCTTTTTGGAAACGAATATAAAACTTTCGCACACCAAACCTAACACGTTTTCGTTCCAACCTGAAGGTACGAACACTGCAGGAGACCTTGGTGCAGCAGCTGTTCTTACTTATCAGAACCGCAATCTATTCCACGGAAGCGAATTGTTTAGCTTGGAATTGCGTGCTGCTTTCGAGGCTATTAAGGGCTTAGAGGGCTACAGCAACCACAATTACGAGGAGTATGGCGTGCAAGCAAGACTGCAATTCCCGCGCTTTATTGCACCTTTCTCTACGCGAGAGTTCCGCCGCCACAGCAACGCTGTATCTGAATTGTCGGTTAGTTGGGACTTCCAAGACCGACCAGAGTTCCACCGTCGTGTCTTTTCAGCGGCCTGGAAGTACAACTGGAGTAACGCTAAGCGCAACCTAAACTACGAACTTGAGGCGCCAGACCTAAGCTATGTCTACATGCCATGGATTAGTGAGCGCTTCAAAACAGACTATCTTGACAACGTTTCGAACCGCAACGCCATACTGCGATACAACTATGAGGACCTCTTTATCATACGTTCGGGGTTCAGCATAAGCTATAATAGGAACGACGATGTGGCCATTAAGGCCAAGATAGAGTCTGCGGGAAACTTCCTTTCGCTCGTTGATAAGGTGTCGAAGTTTAAGAAAAACGAGCAAGGACAGTCTAAAATATTCAACATTGCCTATGCGCAATACCTTAAATTCGACTTCTCTTTCACTCGCATATTGCGATTTGACCCTCTCAACTCGCTTGCTTTGCACGCTGATTTCGGCATTGCGTATCCCTATGGCAATAGTAAAGTGCTGCCATTCGAGAAGCGTTACATTGCAGGAGGGCCTAATTCGGTGCGCGGTTGGAGTGTTAGAGAATTGGGACCGGGTAGTTTTCGTGGCACCGATGGGCGCATTGACTTCATCAATCAGACGGGTGATTTGAAGTTAAACCTTAATGCTGAGTACCGCACACGCCTATTTTGGAAATTCGACGGGGCAGCTTTTATCGATGCAGGCAACATCTGGACCCTCCGAGAATATGCCGAACAACCTGGCGGTCAGTTCCGTTTCAATAGGTTCTTTCAACAGATTGCGGCTGCCTACGGACTGGGATTGCGTCTTAACTTCAACTATTTTATCTTGCGTTTCGACACTGGTATGAAGGCCATAGACCCTGCTTACTCGACCGGAAGGGCTCATTACCCCATCGTTCACCCTAATTTTGGTCGCGATTTCACCTTCCATTTCGCTGTCGGACTGCCGTTCTAAAGAGGTCGGAACCTGCTTTAGGACTTAACGAAAGTGAAAAACGGCAATACAAAAGAAACTCGATGACACAACATCGTGTATTGCTAAATAATTTTATTACTTTTGCAGCAAATTAAAAAACAATGCTAAAATTCATATCTTTGGGAAGCGGAAGCAGTGGCAACGCCTACTTTTTATACACCGAAACCGACGGAATCATCATCGATTGCGGCATCGGCTTTCGGTCGATGAAGAAGTATTTGCAAAGCTACGGGCTGAACTTCTCCATGATTCATAATATTTTTATAACGCACGACCATGCCGATCACGTTAAGTCGGTGGGCAATTTAAGCGAGAACTACGCTATTCCTGTGTATGCAACCAAGGAGGTTCATCAAGGAATAAACAATAACTGGTGCGTTAAAAAGAAGGTTGCACCAGGCCAAGTGCGGTACGTTGAGAAGAGAAAGACCATACAAATAGGCGAATTTACCATTACTCCGTTTGCTGTTCCACACGATAGTACCGACTGTGTGGGCTACTGTGTGGAGCACGAAGGGGTTGTTTTCACTCTCGTTACCGACTGCGGACACGTTACAGACGAGATTCGTAGCTTCGTATCGAAGGCCAATTACTTGGTCATCGAGGCCAACCACGAACCCGAAAAGCTTACGGCTGGGCCCTATCCGCAGTACCTCAAGGCGCGCATCATGAGCCAAACAGGACATCTTAGTAATGCTGATTGCGCACAAACCATAGTGGAAAACGCTACAATAGGACTTAAACACGTGTGGCTTTGCCATCTTAGCGACGAGAACAACCACCCCGAATTGGCGAGAAAAGCGGTTACAAGCGAAATGGCAAGTCATGGTTTAGTGGCGGGTGTAGACTTCGTTGTGGAGGTATTACGCCGTAAAGTGCCAAGCGAAATATACGAACTGAAATAGAATTAATTGATATATCCAACAACAAAATGCCCCTTACAACTGTTTGGTTGAAGGGGTTTTTCGTTTTTAGGTAGGTTGATTTCTACAGCCTTTTATACCGAAACACCTGACTACATTCTAACTATTAACTTGTTGAGGAGGCCTCTCACCTACCTTCGCCAAGTTGCAAAACCATGATACAAAACTGCTCTTACGTTGTAAAGAAAATACATGAAGAAAACGAAAGAATTGGTTTTGCATTCTAAAAGCACCTATATTGCAGCGCAAAAGGGCCTGTTTTGTCGTGCAAAAGAGGCTGTTTTACAACGCAAAACAATGGGTATTGCAACACATTGATAACTAATTGGTTATACGATACTATTCGTTTGGAGAAATCTTTACAATTATATAGACTTAATATCTACATATTACAATACTTCTGAAGGGGCTGGAAGGTTGAAGAAAATAGCGAACAATAACATTTCAGATAGGAAGGCAGATAGTGTTACTTCTATCGTCTTTCCACCATCTGCAACCTATACGCCAACCCCTCTGCTGCATTTTTATCTCTCGTTCTTGCCCGAAAATGGAATGTACTCCTACCCTTTTGCGCCCTTAATAGAAAGAGGTGGAAGTGTTAAATAATCACTCTTAGGTAAAAATTACACCAGTTTTATTTGGCAATATCATTTTTATCACTACCTTTGCGGTGTAATATTTACACAAGAAAGATATGGAAGAGAAAGGTTATACATACAAATATCCACGCCCAGCGGTAACCACCGACTGCGTGATATTTGGTTTTGATGGTACGAAATTGCAGGTTCTTTTGGTGCAAAGGGGCATCGAACCCTTTAAAGGACGATGGGCTTTCCCTGGTGGTTTCATGAATATGGACGAGTCGGCAGAGCAGTGTGCGCAACGCGAACTGATGGAAGAAACGGGCATGAAGGCCGATTTCATGGAGCAGTTTCACACGTTTTCCGACCCCGAACGCGACCCACGAGGACGTGTTATTACCATTGCCTACTATGCATTGTGCAAAATTCAGGAGGTGAAAGGGGGCGACGATGCTGCTAAGGCTCAGTGGTTTGCACTGGAAGATATTCCCCAATTGGCTTTCGACCACGACCTTTTGCTGCGCAATGCCATCAAGGTGCTGCGCGAACGTATTCACTTTCAGCCCATCGGCTTCGACCTTCTGCCTGCCAAATTCACCATGAAGGAGTTGCAATCGCTTTATGAATCTATCTTAGATGTGAAGTTCGACCGTGCTAACTTTGCGAAAAAGATGCTTCATGCCGACCTTCTTATAAAGTTAGACGAAACAGTTTGGCCCACCGCAAAGCGCCAAGCAAACCTCTATAGCTTTAATATTGAGAGTTACAACGAACTAAAACAAAGGGGATTCAGGCTGGAGTTTTAGTCTAATTTGTTGAATAATAAACTATTTGGCTTATGAAAATACTTAATTTTTTCAAGGGTTTTACCAACTCAAAACAGCAAAAGACTAACACGTTTGACGCTGACGATGCTCCAAGAATCTATCGAAACGTAGAGCGTCCTTACTTCACTCCCGATGCAATTTCGGAACTTCGCGACGACGAGATATTTGTTTTCGGAAGTAATATCGAGGGGCTTCATGGTGGCGGAGCAGCGCTTATTGCTGCAAATAAGTTTGGTGCTGTGGCTGGAAAGGGCGTGGGTTTGCAAGGACAAAGTTATGCTATACCTACGATGGAAGGCTCTTTGGAGCAAATAAAGTCGTATGTTGACGAATTCATAGCGTTTGCACGGCAGCACACCAAGTACTTTTTCTATGTTACACGCATCGGTTGTGGCATAGCAGGATATAAGGATAAGGACATCGCACCGCTGTTTTCGGACGCGCTAAACGTTGAAAACATCAGCCTTCCAAGGTCGTTTGTGTTGCACATAAACCCTAAAATACCGCGCGAAATCGTTCAGATAATGTACGGACAGGTGCGTACGATGGTGGACATACTAAAGGTTTTGAACTCGAAAATGGCGATTAAGGATGCCGACGACGCTGCCAACAGACTGCGAAACATAGTGGAAAAGAATGTAAGATATGGCGATGCGTACGCAATGGCAGCCCTTCGGGCGCTCAATATCCTTATAGATAGATACACAGAAGCTGGCAAAGGCGTCGATATTGAGCGGTTAGAACGTGATATGATAGACATTTTCAAGGAAGAAAAAACATGGGAAACGTTGCCTATCGTTGAGGTTTTTTATCACTATTCGGCGGAAAAGTTGGTAAGATACATTAAGTTTTTGAACGATTTTCGCCGTTATACCGACTTTAAACAGATAAAAGATGACCTTTCATCTATACCGTTTAGCCATTGTAGTTCGAACGATGAGGGTTATTATTTCAGTTTCGATAGAAACACGATATACGTACTTTTACAAAGCATAAAAAACTCGTGGAAGTATGTATCGAAGGATGGTGTGCTGAACAACGAGGCGTTAGAACAGTTTATTTTTGGTAATTACGAGGAATTGTTGGCACGATTTGGCTTGCGCAAGACTATTAAAAAAGCCTACATTCAAAGTCCTTGCGTTAGGTCGATGCGGGAGCCTAATCAATATAAAGGTATACCATTAATGGCTCCTAACTTCACTATTAGAGAGAACAACATAGAGAAAGAATGTTCAGGCTTCCAAAGATGGCCAGGCTGGAACATGGATTTTGAAATGAAATTTGCGAAGGAAATATTAAAGAAAGACCCTAACTATAAGTTGGTTGGTGATTATTTCGTACCGCGCGAAGATAAGTCTTTGCCTACATATTCACTTACATTGGGAAAGGTTAAGCTCAAAAGCGAGTTGGAAAAATCTGTATCAAAGAAAGATAAAGAGTAAGCATGCTGATAGATTTCAAAGGAAAAAAGATTGCTGTTAAGGAGTTCGACTGTTGCTTTGGTTCGCTGGCTGCACACCGAATTAACCCACATGTAAACCTGTTTGTAAAGGTTACGAAGGGTTGCAATGCGCATTGTTTGTTCTGTTCGAATGCCAATGCGATGCCGCCTGCATCGGCTTTCAACGTCGATAAGCTGATGGACATTATATCGGATTTGCAGGAAAGGGGTGTTAGAGTGGGACGGGTGAACATTACTGGAGGCGAACCTGCAGTGGCGACGCCATTGGTGGGCAGAATAATAGAGCGCATGGAGGAAAGCAAATACAGCCATTTGCACTTGCACCTGAACACAAACGGCATTCTGCCTGGCTCGCAACAGCTGATGAAAAACGACCGTTGGGATAGCATTTCGATGTCGCTTCATCATTACAATCGGCACAAACTATCGGAGATTTATGGTTGTGAAATTCCTGAAAATGCGTTCAGTTTCGAGGGCATCAACCTGCAAAAGGTGAACGTTAGTTGCAACCTTATAAAGGGATACATCGACAATGCCACGGAAGCAGCGAAGATGTTGGACTTTGCCATCGACCTCGACATTCCACGAATTGGCTTCGTAGCGTTGATGAAAGTAAACGAATACTGTCGTAAAAACTTCGTAGACATCGAGTCGATTGAATGGAACGAGATTCCACACGTGTACTTTACGAAGTCGATGAACCGCGGTGTCGACTGCAAATGCAGCAACTATTTGTATAACAAAGACTTGAAAGTGCTTGAAGTTTATATGCGAAACTACGCCAATCCGCAGTACTGTGAGTCGTCGTTGGTGTACGATGGGGAGTATCTGCGGCAGGGTTTTCACGAGGATAACATTATATTTTAGAGCCTTATGAGCATAGAAGAGGTATTTGAAACAAGGAAAAACGAGCCTCGTTGGAACACGTCCTATCCGCTATCGCCAACCGATTGGACAGCTTATCGTGTACCTTCGGCATTGCAGTTTGCCACCGACAGAGAACTATCGTTCTACATTCACATTCCATTTTGCAGACAACTGTGTTCTTTTTGTGAATATACGAGAATGCTATGTCCCGACGATGGCATGCAAAAACACTATATAGAGGTGATTGCCAGCGACATAAAGCGATTTAAAAGTAAACATTCGACGTTGTTGTTAAAGGGTTTCGACATAGGTGGAGGTACACCTACGGCACTAACGGAGGGCAATTTCGACCTGCTAATGGCGGTGTACGATGAGGCGGTGCAGGGCGTTTCGCTGGCTGCAAACTACGAACCGAGCATTGAAGGTACGTTCAGTACCTTGTCGGAACATAAACTGGAACGAATGGTTGAAAGCGGTTTTCTCCGTCTGTCGTTGGGCATTCAGTCTACCGATTCGAGCGTTTTGTGTGCGCAACACCGTGAACGCATAGCCGAAGACAACTGCCTTCGGTGGATAGAAAAGGCGAATGCTGCTGGCATTAACAAGGTGAATCTCGACTTAATGTATGGGTTGAAGGGACAGAACGAGGCTACCATAGACCACGATTTGCTCACTATCAAGCGGTTATCTCCGCAGCAAGTAACGCTTTACGAACTACGGACGAACATGATTTCAACGAAAGATATTCCGTCAAAAGGCGAATTATTTGCACTATATCAACGTTATTTCGATGGTTTAACAGCCTTGGGCTACCACGCAAAGTTCGGTCAGAACACCTTTTCGCTATGCGCTTCCGACCTCGGAGTGTCGTCTTATCTGCGCACAAGAATGTTGAATGGTACGCCCTATAAGGGATTCGGCATTTCGGCACAAAGCATGAGCAGCGAAGGAATTGCTTATAACTGCGGTAAAAACAGTGCTGAAATAAAACGTTTGTTGGCCCGAACTACTTATGAAGAAGACTGCACCTATTTGCTTCCTAGCCATGAACTCGCCTCAAAATATATTGCCATCTCTGGCTATTATGGCGGTTTCTCGCTAAAAAAACTGCGTTCGCTGGCTGGAGAGACACATGCTGCACGCATCGAAGAGGCATTAAATTTCTGTCTGGATAAGCAGTTTCTAAGTATGGAAGGTCCGCATCGGGTCCGCATCACCCAGTCTGGCTTTCTCTACTATGGTGCCATTCTCTCGTTGTTTCATTCTCTGTAAAGCCTCAACAACCAGACTTTCGTTTTGTAAAGAAAGTTCATGCAAAATCGCATCTAAGTATTATTGCATCTCAAAAGCGGCTGTTTTGCCTCGCAAAAGCGCCTATATTGCTCGATAAAACAGGCACTATTGCAACGCAAAACAGCCGCTTTTGCAATGTGTTGATTATAAGATTGTTACACAGATAAATGCGCTTTAAAAAATATTTACACTTTTATTGCGTTTTCGCATCATATCTCATAAGGTGTAGCAATCTGCTATCTTCCTTGCGAAAACAATTAGAACAATTCTAAAACACACCGCTTTCAACCTGCTTCTATCCCGATACGACCTTATAAAAGCAATGGTCGATTCGACTATTAACAGCACCAACGCACATTCTCAGCCCAACTTTTAGAACCCCATAAAAACAGAACTCCCTCAACGGTGAGGCCGTTGAGGGAGTCTATTAAGCTATGAGAAATTTGTTTTTGTTCTTGATTAGTAAGCGAACAATGGGTATTCTTTCATTGTAGCGTTTACCTTTTCACGAACTTCTGCGATGACTTTTTCATCTTCTGGAGCAGAAAGAACCTTGTCAATCAGTTCTGCAACGAGAACCATAAGGTCTTCCTTAGCACCACGAGTAGTCATAGCAGCAGTACCAAGACGGATACCTGAGGTCTGGAAAGCAGAGCGAGTATCAAATGGTACCATGTTCTTATTCACTGTAATATCAGCTGCAACGAGAGCGTTTTCAGCCACTTTACCAGTGAGATCAGGGAATTTTGTGCGGAGATCAAGCAACATAGAGTGGTTGTCTGTACCGCCTGAAACGATGCCATAGCCACGCTTTACGAGTTCGTCAGCGAGCACAGAGGCATTCTTCTTAACCTGTGTTGCATACTCTTTCCAGCTTGGTTCGAGTATTTCACCGAAGGCAACAGCCTTCGCTGCAATAACGTGCTCTAATGGACCGCCTTGGTTTCCTGGGAAAACAGCAGAGTCTAAGAGCTGTGACATCTTCTTGATAACACCCTTTGGAGTTGTCTTTCCCCATGGATTATCGAAGTCTTCACCCATCATAATCACACCACCACGAGGACCACGGAGAGTCTTGTGTGTTGTAGTTGTTACGATGTGAGCGTACTTAACAGGGTTGTCGAGCAAACCAGCAGCAATCAAACCTGCTGGGTGAGCCATGTCTACCATGAAGATTGCGCCTATTTCGTCAGCTACTTTGCGGAAGCGTGCGTAGTCCCATTCGCGGCTATAAGCTGATGCACCAGCGATAATGAGCTTTGGCTTGTGCTCGCGTGCGAGCTTCTCCATGTTCTCGTAGTCTACACGACCAGTCTCTTTGTCGAGCTGATAACCGATAGGACGATAGAGAATACCAGAGTTATTAACTGGGCTACCATGTGAAAGGTGGCCACCATGATTAAGGTCTAAGCCCATAAAAGTGTCGCCTGGCTCGAGAATTGCAGCAAGAACAGCTTGGTTAGCCTGTGCACCTGAGTGTGGCTGCACGTTTGCCCAGCAAGCACCGAACACCTTTTTCACACGCTCGATGCAGAGGTTCTCTACTACGTCTACTACTTGGCAACCACCATAATAACGCTTACCAGGATATCCTTCAGCGTATTTGTTGGTAAGGTAAGACCCCATTGCCTGCATTACTTCGTCACTAACGAAGTTCTCAGAAGCGATAAGCTCCATGCCTTTCAATTGGCGTTGGTGCTCTTGCTCGATTAGATCAAAAATCTCAAGATCTTTTCTCATGTTGTTTAAGTATTAAAAATGCCTCCACCGACCATCTACATTATTTAGCAAAAAGCCGCCAAAAGCAAGGTTGTTATAATTAGCTGCAAATATAGGAATTTTCTAATAACACGGCAAATATTTTATGCAAATATTTGCAAGGAGACCTTTAAACTGAGCCTTAAGGTTGATTCTGCAAAGTTGGCATAGCAAAGAGAAAGCGGCAACAAGGTATTTTGTGTTCCTTGTTGCCGCTTTATGTTTTCTTTTTTCAGTGTCTTTAAGCGTATGTTTTTATTGACTTGATAATGTTTAACACAACTCGACCTTGTCCATTTGTTGTTCCTTGTCGCAATAATGGCACTTCAATATGCCTCTCGACTTGTTTACAACGTTGAATATTGTAGACATTGGTTCGTTGTTGGTAATGCACTTTGGGTTGTTACATTTTACGATACCACTCAGTTCGTCGGGCGTTATGACTTCCTTTTTCTCTACCACTTCATAGTCGCGAATGATGTTTAAGATGATGTTTGGAGCCACAACAGAGAGGCGAGATATTTCATCATCGGTGAAGAACTTATCGCTTACTTTAATGATTCCCTTGCATCCTACCTTGGAAGAACTAAAGTTATAGCCAATGGTAACGGGGGTTGAAAGACTCTGAAGTCCGAGAAGATTCACGACTTGGAAAGTCTTTTCTGCAGGTATATGGTCGATTACGGTGCCATTTTCGATGGCTGCAACCAATCGTTCTTTCTTATTCATTTCCATAATCTCCTTATTTAATTATCGTCTTATCGGCTTTCACTTCGTCCATTCCTATGCCGAGACAGTAGGCAAAGATAGCTTCGCGAGCAAAAAGACCGTTCTTAGCTTGCTGTATATAGTAAGCGTGCGGATTGCTATCCACGTCGTATGCGATTTCGTTTACACGTGGTAGTGGGTGTAATATGCGCATGTTGGGCTTTGCAAGGTGTAGCATATCGTTGCGCAGAATATAGACATTCTTCACTCGTTCATATTCCATAAGGTCAGAGAAACGTTCCTTCTGCACACGTGTCATATATAATATGTCTGCTCCAGCAATAGATTCTGGGGTAAATTCCTCTTGTTCCGTATATCGAATACCATGCTGTTTGCAGAATATTTTGTACTCTTCAGGCATAGCAAGTTCGGCAGGTGCGATGAAATGGAAGGTTGGATTGAAGTGTCGCATTGCTATTAATAGCGAGTGAACCGTACGTCCGTATTTAAGATCGCCAACCAAATAGATGTTCAAATTCTCTAAAGTACCTTGCGTTTGGTTGATCGTGTAAAGGTCTAAGAGGCACTGTGATGGGTGCTGATGGGCGCCATCGCCAGCATTCACGATAGGTACAGGCGACACTTCCGATGCATATTGCGCTGCTCCCTCAATGTGATGGCGCATTACAATCGTATCGGCGTAGTTCGCAACCATCAGTATTGTATCCTTTAATGTTTCCCCTTTGCTCACGCTCGAGGCCTTAGCATCGGTAAATCCAATGACTTTCGCACCCAAACGATTCGCCGCTGTCTCAAAACTGAGGCGTGTTCGGGTTGAAGGTTCATAAAACAAGGTAGCTATAATGCGGCCTTTCAGTAAGTCGCGGTTAGGATATTTCTCAAATTCCTGAGCCATCTGAATAAGATAAAGAAGCTGTTCCTTATCCAAGTCCTGAATGTTCACAAAGTTCTGTTTCTCCATTGTATCGTGTTGAATTGGTCGTTTTCGAGCGTAAAGGTACAGAAATAATTTTTATTGAAGGACAATTATAAAAGAAAATATCTATATGTTTACCTTCTTTTAAAAATCCCATTGTTTTTATTTTGCCTTCTCATTGATTTACTATACCTTTGCAATCTAAACACAATAGATTGAAATGCGAAGACATCTCATACATACTTTTTGGGCTATTTTGATATTCGTTATCGGCTTCACTACCATCTTTTTCGTTTCGGTATGGAATGGTTGGATAGGCTATATGCCTGATATGGAAGAGCTTTCAAACCCTGTAGACAAGTTCGCATCGCAGGTTTACTCTGCCGACGGAAAGCTTATTGGAACATGGAATCAAGATAATGCCAACCGTGTGGCAGTAGATTACAACAGCCTTTCGCCTCATTTGGTGCACGCTTTGGTATCTACTGAGGACGAAAGATTCTACGAACACTCTGGAATAGACTTTATTGCGCTGGGCCGTGCTATACTTAAGCGCGGTGTTTTGGGGCACGATAAAGCGGGTGGAGGTTCTACTATAACGCAGCAATTGGCCAAGCAGGTGTTCTCAGAGAAAGCACATAGCACTTTAGAACGTGTACTGCAGAAACCTATTGAGTGGATTATCGCCGTGAAATTGGAGCGCTATTTCACGAAAGAAGAGATTATTGCGATGTACTTAAACTACTTCGACTACCTTCATAATGCCGTCGGCATTAAACGAGCAGCCAATATTTATTTCAGCAAAGAACCTCGGCAACTAACTGTTACCGAGGCTGCAACGCTTATAGGGTTATGCCAAAACCCTTCTATGTATAATCCTTTACGCTACGAAGAGCGTTGTCGTACACGCCGAAACGTAGTGTTAAGTCAGATGTGCAAGTGTGGTTACATCACCCGTGAAGAGTATAACGAACTTATACAGCGCCCCTTAGGCATCAAGTATTCAAAGGGAAAGAGTATCCAAGGTGCCGGTGATTACTTCCAAGCGTTCCTCCGTCAATACATGATGGAGAAGAAACCAGAACGAAAAGAGTACCAAGCATGGCGCATGCGCGACTTCGTTATCGACTCAATAGCATGGGAGAAAGACCCTCTCTACGGCTGGTGTAACAAGAATAAGAAGCGCAATGGCGAGAACTACGACGTGAATACAGATGGTCTTCGCATCTTTACCACCATCGACACACGTATGCAACAGTATGCCGAACAGGCTGTTCGCAAGCACGTGGGTGGCTATTTGCAGAAGGAATTCAACATTGCCAACCGTTACAAAAAGAACGCTCCGTTCTCTTCGAACATATCTCGAAGCACCATTAAATCTATCCTTAATCGTTCTTGTCGTCAGAGTTTAAGATACCTACGATTAAAGGAACAGGGTGCAACACCCGATGAAATACGTCGCAGTTTCAGAACGAAACACGAGATGACGCTCTTTACTTACCACGGCAATGTGGACACTTTGATGACGCCTATCGACTCTATTCGTTATTACAAATCGTTTTTACGTGCTGCCTTCTTAAGTATGGAAGCACGCACAGGTGCCGTGAAAGCCTATGTAGGAGGTATCAATTACGACCAATTTAAATACGATATGGTGATGGGAGGACGCCGCCAAGTGGGTTCAGCCATTAAGCCTTTCCTTTATGCACTGGCCATGCAGAACGGCATGACACCATGCACTACTGTTCAAAACGTACAACGTTCGTATGGCAACTGGACTCCGCGCAATGCTTCGAAGGCTCGCTACGGACAGCAAGTACCACTACGATGGGGTTTGCAACAGTCTAATAACTGGATATCGGCTTACCTCATTAGCTTGCTCGGACCATCGCAATTTGTAAACATTCTGCACGATTTTGGACTGAACAACCCTGACATTGAGAAGAACACATCGCCTGTTTTGTGCCTTGGACCATCAGAACTCTCACTCGGAGAGATGTGTAGTGCATACACAACCTTCATCAATCATGGTGTGCGTTGTGCCCCCCTCTTTGTTACACGCATAGAAGATAGCCATGGCAACGTGGTTGCTAAGTTCCAACCTTTGATGAATGAAGTAATCTCAGAAGAAAGCTCTTTCAAGATGCTCGACATGCTTCAAGCCGTTATTCAGGGTGGAACTGGTGGACGTTTGCGCTACAACTACAACCTCACAGGCGAGATAGGAGGTAAAACAGGTACTACAAACAACAACTCAGATGGTTGGTTCATGGGCTTCACACCGCAGCTTGTAAACGGCTGTTGGGTGGGTGGAGAAGACCGAGACATACACTTCGACTCTACAGCAATGGGACAAGGAGCCACAATGGCACTGCCAATATGGGCTTACTTCATGCAAATGGTATATGCCGACAAGTCGTTGCACTATTCGCCAAATGCTAAATTCGACATTCCTTCTAACTTCGATCCATGCCGTTCTACGGACTCTATCTCTGTGAATAGCATACAAGAGGTTTACTTCTAAGAAAGAATAACAACTAATTCTATATATAATATGAAAGCAATCCTACTATCTGTCTTCATGATGGGCATAGCGCTCACAGTGGACGCACAAGCAACTGTAAAGGCAAACTTCGCTAAAAACGACACCACTATATATAAAGAGGTGATGCAAATGGATGTGAGTTTGCCGATGGGACAAGGCAACAAGAAGGTTGAAGTAATCAAGGAAACACGCTACGTGGTGCTCGATAAGACTGCCACTGGCTACAAAATTGAATACACCGTTACCGATTTAACCATTAAAGGCGACGAGGATGTGGCTGAACAAGCACAGATTGCAGGCAACCAATACGTGAAGGGTGCAAAGATGATATTGCAGACTAACGCTGAAGGAAGAGTTGAAAAGATACTTAATCTCAACGAAGTGGCAACTCAAGGAAGCAAGAATGCAATAGCAGAAATCGAAGAAGAATACAAGAAGAACCCAATGATTGAACAGGTTTTGCCTAAGTCTAAAGCGCTAATGGCAATCAGTCAGCAGTTCGAAGAGAAGGCGCTCATCGACAATCTCAACGAAAACACCTTCTTTGGATACTACGGTAAGAACCTAAAAACCATCGGTAAGGAAGATATTATAAGGAAAGGCATGAAGCTAACTGCCACTTACGCTGTGGCAAATAATAGCGACAACACCGTAGTTACGATGAATGTGAAGAGCAACATGACCGAAAACGATGTGAAAAAGATGATGATTGACCAAATGCAGAAAATGGGAATGGGCGAAGAAGTTACCTCTCAGATTGAAGCAAACTGGGGCCAATTTAAGTCAATGGGCATGGCAAACATCTCTGCTACTGGCACCGACTACCTCACATTCCTACCAAATGGCTGGTTGCAAAACACAACCGGAACCGCTAATACAAAGGTAATGGGAATGGATATGAAGTTCGACACCAAGTGCGAAATCTCATACAAGAACTGGAAGTAAGCCTTTTACACACCAGTAAATCAACACTAACGATTATTTATCCGAATACTGGCACGCTGCAAGGCGTGCCTTTTTTTGTGCCATTACATCAGCTTTTGCGGAAGAAATATAAGCAATAAAAGGGGCAAGAAAAAAGCGATGACCCTCTCAGGCAACCGCTTCTTAAACCTTTAATAGGTATTAGTGGATTTAAGGTAAAAAAGATTGTTTTCAGGATAACGGCAGCAAAGGTATGTATTTAATTCTTTTGTGCCAAATGTTTTCACTTTTTTTTTAATCTTTCACCGCTGTGCACGCTAACAGAAACAATGGTTTTTTAACAGTAAGATGCACCTTAAAACAATCCCTTCTCCACCCCTACTTACATCGCCAACAGTACATTGCATACGCATTACCCATACCCTCGTTTTCTGTATAAACTTGCGCTGGTTTCTAATAAAAATGCTATTACAACGCAACACCTATTCTTTCGTTCTGCAATAGTGCCTATATTGCCGTGCAAAACAGGCTCTTTTACCACGCAATATAGGCACTTTTGCAACGCAAAACAAGGGGTATTGTAAAGCGTTAGTAATAAGCATGTTACGCGATTACAGCTATAAAACAACACTTTTGCATGAATATTCCGTTTTAACGAATACACAATAAGCTACCAACCACAAGATTTTCGCCTTCTCAAAACTGCAAAACTGCATCGCTTGAAAACCATTTCGAGCAAGTGTTTCGCATCGCTATGCCAACTCTATTCGTTAGGATTTATTATGATTCTATGCTTTTCTTTTTGTCTTTACAATTATTTATATTATCTTTGCAGTGCCTAAACGCAGACTTATTAAATCGTTTCAGCGTTGTTAAACCTTATATATTATAGAATGAAACTTCTATAAACGGATAGCAACAAGCTAATCCACAAACCGAATAACTTGCCTTTAAGCGACAAGATTCCTTTTGGAAGGCTGATTTATGCAATCTGCCCAGCAGGTAAAAAGTCTAAACATTAATTCTTTAAACAATCAACAAAATGAAGAAATTCTACTTATTGGCGTTTGCCTTAATACAATTCTGTTGTATGGCAAATGCCCAAGTCATCGAAGGAACGGTGCTGAAATCGTGGGACGGAGCGACTGGAGCGATTGAGATTCCAGCCCATGTTACCGAGATTGCGGCTAACTGTTTCTACGAGCCAGCGGACGAAGACCCAGACAATTGGGACTCTACGTCAGAAGAAAAGTGCAACACTAACATTACAAGCATTAAGCTGAACAATGTTAAGAAGGTGGGTAAAAACGCCTTCAAAGGTTGTTCTAACATCGAAACAATCGATGCGCCAAACGTTGAAATCATTGAAGATGGTGCATTCGAAAGATGCGAAAAGCTGACCACATTGGCGCTTCCAAAAATCAAAAATCTTGGTATCGATGCGTTCCAAGGCTGCGACCACTTGGCTAAACTTACTTTAGGCAGCTCTCTAACTTCTATGTTCGGCAGCTCTTTCAAGAATTGTAAGGCATTGGCAGACATCACTATTGAGGCTGGCGGCAGCTATAAGGCTGTAAACAACGCTATTCTCAGCGCCGACAAAACATTGGTTTACCTCGCTGGACAGGCTAAGGAAATAAAGCTAACAGCTGACGAATGTATTGCGATTGGCGACAATGCAATGTATAACAATACCAATGTTGCAAAGGTAGATCTTCCTGGTGTGAAGACCATCGGCAAGGCAGCTTTCACTGGTTGCAGTGCTTTGTCGGAACTCTTAGTACCTAATCTCGTTAGCGTTTCTACAGATAGCTACATCACATGGAGCGGTGTGGCATCGCTAACAGTAGTAGACATTCACCTAAGCAAGGACTTTGTATCGTTCGGAGCAACCGAATTTACCGACAAAACAGCTACTACCATCTACGTAGCAAACGAAGATGTGAAGGCAAAACTCGCTAAGAAGTTCAACAAATGTAAGATTGTTGTGGGCGAACCACAAGGCGTTCAGAAGTTCGTTGTGAACTATTCTATCTCTAACATCACTATAGGCGGAAGAAAAATAGGCGAAATAGAAGCATGGACCGACGGTGCTCGCGACTTTGAAACAGGCACAGAGATAGCTGCTGGCAAGGCTGTTTCGGTGATGGTTACACCTTATGGCGGCTACAAAATAGACAAATGGGAAATCAATGGTAAGGCTGCTGCAACCGAAAACATCAGACCTTCTTCGGCTATCAACGGCGAAATATGGTCTATCAACCACATTACCGAAGCACTAAACATCGTTGTTACCCTCAAAGCAGAGGAAGAAGGAGACATTATTTTCTTCAAGAGTAAAGAGCCAGACTTTGGTAGTGTAACTTGCACTGTGCTTGAAACAGGCAAGCAAATAAAGAATACTGAGAAGGTAAAGAAGGGCACAAAGCTCCACTTCGAGGCATTCCCAAAAGAAGGATACCACGTTACACAATGGTATAAGTTAGGCAAAGAGGTGGTTACCGACGCTGACGGAAACAAAAAAACAATAGACGCTTATCAGCCAATCGCAGGCTACGACAACAAAACCGTGTACGAATGCAACGCTGAAGATGCGCTCGACATACTCGTAGACTTCGACCGCGAGGCTGGCAAACATATCGTTAAGTTCAAGTCTCTCAATACCGATGGCGGCGAAATCACCGCTTCTGTAGACGGAAACAACATCAACACCGGCGCAGTAGTAGCTCATGGAGCTACCGTTGTGTTCACTGCACACCCTAAAGAAGGCTATGTTGTAGACAATTGGATGCTGAACTCAAGCGAATTAAAGGGCGAAAAAGGACTCACCTACACCATTACCGACTTGAAAGAAGACGTAGACGTATGGCTTGTTTGCAGCCCTAAGTCGGAAGAAAAGGAAAGTAATGCTGTGATAAAAGACGGCCACCTCATCTCATGGCAGCCAAAAGGCAAGGCAACAACACCTGCTGGAGTTGAATATATCGACAATAATGCATTGCAAGCATCTATGGAACTTGAGTCGTTCCACATCACAAAGAGTGTTAAGAGCATCGGCGAATTGGTGTTCTTGTTCTGTACTCAGCTTACAGAAATCACTGTAGACCCAGACAACCAGTACTTTACTTCGGTAGACGGAGTATTGTATAGCAAAGACAAAACACGCCTGATGGCTTATCCTCCAGGACGTGCGAGCAACTCATACGAAATCATTCAGAGTGCAACCAGCATTAAACCAGGTGCATTCGCACTTGTTCCAGCTCTTCTCGGCGTAACTGTTGCGAAGGGTAACACCGCTTTGAGAGCTTCAAAGGGCGCACTTTACACAAAGAATATGTTGGAATTGCTCTATCACCCTACTGTTCCTCAAACTACACCGGGCACCGATAAGATTGCATTAAACGAAGGATTGGAGAAGATTGCACGCTATGGCTTCGCATTCAACCATACTGTTACCGAAATAACATTGCCTGCATCGTTGAAGGTTATCGATTCTAACGCACTATCAAACAACCCTAACTTGAACTGCATTAAGTGGGAAGAAGGCGTTGAAGCTGAGCTTGAAGAGATTGGAGACTCTGCTTTCTATCACGACGGACAGCTTACAATACTTCAGTTTATCCCATCTTTGAAGAAGATTGGAGCAGGCGCATTCATCAAGAATGCTAACCTTTTGGAAGTTCATATACCTGATGGTTGCACCATAGGCGATAAGGCTTTCTTCGAATGTTTGGCACTTCAAGATGTTCATTCTTATGGTTTGGTACCGCCAGTAGTTGCCGACGACGCTTTCAACTCTATCTATTATCTCGACGATGCGGTGCTGCACGTAGACAAGAATGCGGTGGAAGCGTACAAGAAAGCTGACGGTTGGCGCCACTTTAAGAAGTATGATACAAACATAGTTACCGCTATTGGCTCAGCAAAAGCTGACGCTGGCAAAGCTATTCGCGTGGTTGCACAAAGCAACGGCTACTCTGTTGAGGGTTTGAACGCAGGCCAACGCTATACGCTCAGCACGGTTGCAGGCACTCAGGTAGCTACTGGCGTTGCTAAGGGTGGTACTTTGTTTATCCCTGTTCAGCGTAACCAGATTTACATTTTGAGCATTGCAGGTGTGAAAGCCTACAAGTTGTTTTAATCAAAACGGCAAATTAAGACCTTAAAAACAATGTCGTGTCGGCAACGACACACCACATATTAAGGTACAAAACGAATAAGGCAGGAACGCAAATTATTACGTTCCTGCCTTTTTTATGGTCTGTGGAAGGGGGCGAAAAGTGGCATTTGAATGTGCCGAGATACTTCAAACAACACTTAGCATATTATATGTAATAGGCGGACTTACAGGCTATTAGTAGTTATTCGCAAAGTTATTGAAGAGTGGCATCATCTTTCTTTGAACCTATATGTGTGGTATGCGGTTAGCTATTCAGCTTTATTCTTCTCCAAATCCAGTTCGGAATAAGTCGCCACATAGCTACTAATATGCGCCAACGCCCATCAATCACGCAGACGTGTTGCTTACTTTCGATGGCTTTCATAATACTTTTCGCAACATTTTCGGTCGTCATTAGCATAGGAAGATTAGAAGAACCATCTAACAACGGAGTATCAACAAAACCAGGACGGATATCTGTAAAGCAAATGTTATTACGCTTGCTGGTTGCCAACTGTTCCAAAGCTTGCAGGTAAGTGTTCTGCATTGCCTTCGTAGCACTATAAGCAGGCGCAGCTCCTAAGCCCTTTGTACCCGCAACAGAAGTAATGCAAACAATGTGTCCACCGCCGTGTTTGGCAAAATAACGATAGGCTTCTCCCACCATACGAACAAAGCCAAGACCATTCGTTTCCATTGTTTTCAGTTCTTTTTCAGCCTCTAAAGCTGAATTTTTCCAGCCTATTCCTGCTGCATGGAAATAGAGATTGAGTCCTCCAATCTGCTCCACGAGTTGGCAGAAGGCCTCACTCGCCTGCGCGTTATTTACATCTATCTGCGCTGTAACAACACGTTCGGGCGCATAGTTCTTTAAGTCTTCCAACTTATCCGTGCGGCGTGCCGCCACTCCAACCGTCCATTCTTGCATGATGAGGAGCCTCGCCACCTCATGACCGATGCCACTGCTGGCACCTACTATAATTGCTCTTTTCATAAATTATAAGTTCATAAGCCATCTGTTTGTTACCTTTCAGCCTGTAATTAGTTGTTTTACAAAGTTATGAAAGAAGTATCAGAAAAACAAAAATTCGCCTATCTTTCCTTCCTTTAAAAGTGCGTTTTGCCGCCAAAGGAAGTCAGAAACAAGCAGGATTACACCCATTTGGGGCAACAAAAAAAAGGGCTGAAACCAGCAAAACGTGGTTTCAACCCCTTTGATATATCTATTGAAAGCTACAACAGACGCCTCTATTACCAAACATTAGAATGGAAGGTCGTCGGCTGCACTGTCTGAAGCAGCAGGTGGGAATGGCGCTTGACTGCCAGCTGCAGGCTGACTTTGTGGCGCAATAGGAGCAGCAGCAGGAGGCATATTGCCCGCTTGTGCAGCAGCAGCATCAACTCTTTGAATGTTCCATGCACGGATATTGTTGAACCATCTTCCGTTGTATTCGTGAGCATCTACATCAAAGCTAACCAAGATTTCCTCTCCAGCCTTAATCGCAAACTGGTCTATACGCTCGGCACCGAAGATGTCAAAGACCATCTTCTTAGGATATTGGTCGTGTGTTTCAATTACATACTGCTGTGATTTCCATGGTCCACGTGCTGAAGTTCCCTCACGTGGCTCCATTACTGCAATAACTCTACCTTGTAGTTCCATATTATCTATTTTGCGGTTTTATAATTAAATGAGTTTCTAAATACACTTTTTACATTAAATAAGCCACACTTTGGTAATTGAATGTAAGCTCTCTTACCACACGCTGGCATTATTTTTGCGAAATTACTAAAATAGTTCTAAAAACAGAAACTTTTGGCTTTAAATTTTGTTTTTCCAACGGCTTTTTCGTATTTTTGTACGACCAAGAAGAAGGAATAGGTTTTTCCAACGGCTTTCTTCAGCTATAGTTAGAATAGAATAAAATGAGTTATAACTAAAAAATATATAGGAACTAATGAGATTTACCATTTCAAGCACTGCCTTAAGCAACAGACTTCTGTCGCTTTCGCGTGTTATCAACAGCAAGAATTCTTTGCCAATATTAAACTGCTTCATGTTTGATGCACAGAACGGACAGCTCACTATCACTGCTTCTGATAGCGAAAATATTGTCCGTATGTCGCTGAATCTTGATTCACTTGAAGGAGAAGGGAAGTTCGCAGTAAACAATCACAATATCCTTGATGCTGTAAAGGAACTGCCAGAGCAACCTTTAACGATAGATGTAAATATGGGAGAACACACCATTTACATCAGCTATCAGAATGGTTCTTACAACTTCCCCATCTTGGAAGCAGACGAATTCCCTATCCCGCAGCCGCTTTCAGCAAACACTACAACCATCACGTTGAGCGCAGACATGCTGGTTGATAACATTACTCGCTCGCTCTTCGCTACAGCACAAGACGAATTGCACCCTGTAATGAATGGTATCTACTTCGACATCACTGCCGATAGCTTGGCTGTTGTAGCTACTGACGGACACAAATTGGTAAGAAACCTCGTGTTCGCTGTAAAGAATGATGTTCCTGCAGCCTTTATCTTGCCAAAGAAACCTGCGGCTTTGCTGAAGGGATTCATTGCTAAAGATAGTGGAGATATCGTTGTTCGATTTGATTCTCGTTCGGCTGAATTCTCATTCGGAGAAGGTAATTTGGTTAGCAGACTGATTGATGGAAAATACCCTAACTACAATAGCGTTATCCCAGAGAACAATCCTTACCAAATCACCATAGACCGTAAATCGCTCATTGGTGCCATTCGTCGTGTACTTCCGTTCGCAAGTGACTCTTCACAACTGATTCGTTTCCACATTGCAAACGGACAATTAGACCTCAGCGCAGAAGATATTGACTTCTCAACAAGCGCAAAAGAAAGCATGACTTGCACATACGAAGGCAATCCTATGAGCATCGGCTTCAAGGGAAGCAGCATTTTAGAGATACTGGGCAACTTGCAAAGCGACGAGGTAAACATTCAGTTGGCAGACCCATCACGCGCTGGATTGGTTGTACCATCAGAGCAACCAGAAGGCGAAAACGTGCTTATGCTCGTTATGCCGGTATTGCTCAACGACTAAAAAGAGATTTACAAAAGACGTGGGCAGATTTTCAAGAGAAGTCTGCCCACATACATTTAAATAATAGCAGAATGTCATTAAACTTAAAAAAGCCTTTGATCGTCTTCGATTTGGAGACCACGGGGCTCGACCTTGTAAAAGACCGCATCATTCAAATATCATATATTAAGGTTTTCCCAGATGGGAAAGAAGAAAGAGAAAACCTTTTTATCAACCCTGAAAAAGAAATTCCTCAAGAAGTAGAAGAACTTACAGGTATCACCAACGACGACGTGGCTGCCGCACCAACATTTAAGGAAAAGGCTACAGACCTGGCTAATAAATTCACTGGGTGCGACTTTGCTGGTTTCAATTCTAATCGATTCGACATTCCTATTCTTGCAGAAGAGTTCCTTCGTGCGGGCGTAGACTTCGACTTTTCGAAGTGCCGTCTTATTGACGCACAGAACATTTATCACAAGATGGAACGCCGTAATCTTGCAGCAGCATACCAGTTCTATTGCGGAAGAAAGATGGAAGATGACTTCACAGCACATAAGGCTGACGAAGATACTGAGGCTACTTGGCGCGTATTACAAGGACAAATAGAAATGTATTCTGCTGAAAAACAAGACGATCCAGAACGTATTCTGAAGAACGACATGGACGAATTGGCAGAGTTCTCACGCATGAACGACAACGTAGACTTTGCTGGACGCATCGTTTGGAAAGATATGACTGACAAAGACGGAAACACTTTGCTCAACGAAAAAGGGCAACCTCGCCGCCACGAAGTATTCAACTTTGGCAAATATAGAGGCTGGGACGTTGCGGAAGTGTTACGCAGAGACCCTGGATTCTATAGCTGGATTCTTTCAAGCGACTTTACTTATAACACCAAACAGGTGCTTACACGCATCCGTCTACGCGAATTTAACAATCGATAAGCCATGCTTAAAGGAAAGAAAATCGTTCTCGGTATCACTGGTTCTATTGCTGCATACAAGAGTTGTCTTATCATTCGTCAACTCATAAAGCAGGGTGCAGAGGTTCAAGTGGTCATAACACCAAGTGGAAAAGAGTTCATTACACCTATCACACTATCTGCATTGACGCAGAAACCTGTCATCAGCGATTTCTTTTCTCAACGCGATGGTACGTGGCACTCGCACGTTGACCTCGGATTATGGGCTGATGCTATGCTCATTGCGCCTTGTACAGCTGCTACATTGGGCAAGATGTGTCACGGAATAGCCGACAATATGCTTGTTACAACTTATCTTTCAATGAAGGCTCCTGTATTTATTGCGCCAGCAATGGACCTCGATATGTACAAACATTCGTCTACATTGGACAACATAGAGATGCTTAAACGCAGAGGAAACCATATTATAGAAGCTGGGAATGGGTTCTTGGCAAGTGGATTAGAAGGCAAAGGACGCATGGAAGAACCTGAAAACATCGTAGCGTTTTTAGACCAATTCTTCGACAACAAAGCTGTAACCACTCAAGATTTAGAAGGAAAGAATGTGTTAATTACGGCAGGTCCGACATACGAAAAGATAGATCCCGTACGTTTTATAGGCAACTACTCGTCGGGAAAGATGGGTTTTGCTCTTGCAGAAGAGTGCTTTAGACGTGGTGCAAACGTTACTCTTGTGGCTGGACCTGTGCATTTGACGTGCTCAGAAGGTATCAATCGCATTGATATAGAAAGCTGTGAGCAGATGTATGAGGCTTCCATGAAAGCCTTTCCAACCGCTGATGCTGCCATATTGTGTGCTGCTGTGGCCGACTTCAAGCCTCGTAACTTCTCAGAAACAAAGATAAAGCGCGAGAAAAAGGACGAGCTTCAGATTGACCTTCAGCCTACACACGACATTGCAGCAGCCTTAGGACAACTAAAGAAAACCCAACAGCGTATCGTTGCTTTTGCCTTAGAAACAAACGACGAGGAAGCTAACGCATCGGCAAAGTTGGTAAAAAAGAATGCTGACTTTATTGTTCTGAACTCTACTCGCAATGCTGGCACAACCTTCCAGTCGGACGATAACCAAATAACGATTATATCAAAAGGAGGAAAAAAAGAATATGAAAAGAAGTGTAAACACTTGGTTGCTTGCGATATTATTAACGAGCTGGCTTCTATTCTTTAACAATCATGCTGCAGCACAGGAGCTGCAAGCAAAGATAAGCATCAACCATAACCAGATACAAGGTACCGATAAGTCGGTATTTGAGAACTTACAGCAAACGCTTGAGCAGTTTGTGAACGAACGACAGTGGACAAATATGAAGTTTCAGAAGAACGAACGCATCGTCTGCAACTTCAATATTACTGTAACAAAGTACGATCAAAGCACCAACACCTTCACTTGTTCAGCGCTCATACAAGCCAATCGACCTGTTTATAACTCAGCATACACCTCTACTTTATTTAATATTAAAGACGCAGACTTTAACTTTGAGTTTGCGCAATTCGACCAAATAGAGTTCAACGAGGAGACTATCAACAACCAACTTACGGCTCTTTTTGGCTATTATGCTTACTTAATCATTGGCTTAAACCTTGATTCGTTTGCGCCAATGGGTGGCGATGACATTCTGCAACGCTGCATGAACCTTACCAATAATGCACAAAACCTTAACTTTACAGGCTGGAAAGCATTCGAAAACTCCAAGAATCGCTTTGCTATCATCAATGATTACCTTGATGGAGGTATGAAACCGTTCCGCCAATTGCAATACGATTACTATCGAACGGGCTTAGATGAAATGGCCAACAGCCCTGAAAGAGGTAGAACAAACATAACAACGGCATTGCAAAACGACCTAAAGAAGGCGCATGAAGATAAGCCTATGAGTATGTTACCGCAGATTTGGACCGACTATAAGAAAGAAGAACTGGCCAATATATATTATAAAAAAGGTACGCAGAAGGAAAAAGAGTCTGTCTACGAAATACTTTTCAGCATCAATGCAAGTCAAAACGCATCGTGGGACAAGATTAAACAATAATACAAACAACCATGCTCAAGCATCTTTATATAAAGAACTTCACACTTATCGACCAATTAGACATCGACTTCCACAATGGTTTCTCTGTCATCAGTGGTGAAACTGGTGCAGGAAAAAGTATTATTCTTGGAGCGATTAGTTTGCTTTTAGGCAACCGAGCCGATAGCAAACATATAAAGCAAGGTGAGAAAAAATGTGTCATTGAAGCAACATTCAGTCTTGAAAAAGGTGCTTTCGATACTTTCTTTGCTGATAATAACATTGATTTCGACGCCGACGAAACCATTCTACGACGTGAGATTGGTAACAACGGAAAGTCTCGTGCATTCATCAACGATACTCCTGTTCCATTGAATTTGATGCGTGAAGTAGGCGACCAATTGGTAGATATACATTCTCAACATCAAAATTTGCTCCTCCAAAAGGAAGATTTTCAGCTTAATGTCATTGATATATTGGCAAGAAACGACAAGGAGATGGCTGCCTATAAAGAGACCTTCAAGGCGTTCAAAGATGCTGAAAAGAGACTGGAAGATATTAAAAAGCAGTTGAAAGACAACGCTGAAAACGAAGAATTCATGCGTTTTCAGTACGAAGAACTATTGAGTGCCAACCTCCAAGAAGGCCAACAGGAAGAGCTTGAAGCCGAAAGCAAGACGCTCTCTCACGCAGAAGACATCAAAGCTTCGTTATATAATGCCGACAATTCTCTGAACGATGACGAAACAGGAGCGGTGAAACAGCTAAAGTCTGCCACCGAAGCCATGTCGAGTATTGCTGCTGTTTACCCAAAGGCAGAAGAACTAAGCAGTCGTCTCGACACCATATATATAGAGGTGAAGGACATAGCTGAAGAGGTTAGCAAGGCAACAGGAGACATCGATTTCGACCCCAACAGATTGGATTACATCAACGAACAACTTGATAAAATCTATCATCTTGAGAAGAAATTCCACGTTGAGTCTATCTCTGAACTGCTCAATATACAGGCTGAACTTAAGCAAAAGTTAGACGAAATAGACAATAGCGATGAACTTTTGATGGAAGCTGAGCAAGAAGTTGCTACCAAACAAGCCGACTGTACCCAGCAAGCTGCTCTCTTAACCAAGGGCAGAGAGAAGGCGGCAAAGGCGATTCAGAAGGAAATGAAGGAGAGACTTGTACCTATGGGAATTCCTAACGTACAGTTTGATATACAGTTTGAGCCTAAGCCATTGGCTGCAGATGGTGCCGATAAGGTGCAATTTTTGTTCTCAGCCAACCGCAATAGTCCGCTACAACCCATTGCGCAAGTGGCTTCGGGTGGCGAAATTGCCCGCGTAATGCTCTCACTTAAGGCGATGATAAGCGGTGCTGTGAAGTTGCCAACCATTATTTTCGATGAGATAGACACAGGCGTAAGCGGCAAGATTGCCCAGCAAATGGCTTTCGTTATGCACCAAATGGGCAGCAACAACAAGCAGGTTATCTCCATAACGCACCTTCCTCAGATTGCAGCATTGGGCACAACGCACTACAAAGTCGAGAAACACGACACTCCAACAGGCACAACCAGTCAGCTAAGACAACTCACTGCCGACGAAAGAGTGGCTGAAATAGCACAGATGCTCTCTGGTTCTGACATTTCAGAAGCAGCCTTGCAGAATGCACGCGAACTATTAAACATCAACAAACCAGTGTAAACGAACATAGAATTATGAAAAAAACAAAGATATTTTTCCTCCTTCTCACCCTCTGTTTTAGCTTTGCCACAATGGCGATAGCACAGTCATCGGCTGTTAAGAAGGCTGCCAACGCTACTTTCACACTTACCACCTTCGACACTAAGGGGTCGATTCTTTCTACCACAAATGGCGTTTTTGTTTCTACCGATGGTATCTGCGTTAGTACGTGGAAGCCTTTTGCAGGAGCTGCAAAAGCTGTTGTTATCGACAACAATGGACAGAAATACGATGTAGAAACCATGCTCGGAGCCAACGAGATATACGATGTGGCAAAGTTCAAGGTAAACGCAAAGACTGCTGCTGCGCCTTTCGCATCTTCGGCTACTGCCAATTCAACTGCGTGGGTGGTTATACCTACAAAGGCGGGCGAACCGATAAAAGCCAGCATTAACAAGGTTGAAAAGTTCATGGATAAGTACAACTACTGTGTGCTTACCACCTCAGCGCCCGAGAAAAATAATGGGGCTCCTTTGTTAAACGAGCAGGGACAGATAGTAGGAATATACAATAGCAATGGCAATTTGCAGAGTGCAACAGACGCTCGATATGCCAACGACTTCGTATTGGTGGGACTTTCACAAAACGACCCTACCCTTCTGCAAAGCGGAATCAGAATCGGACTGCCGCAACAATCCGACGAAGCCATTATTGCGCTGATGTTGTCGTCTAACAAAATAGAATCTTTAAGAACGGCTACCATCAACGATTTCCTCCAAAAATTTCCTGCATTAAACAATGGATACACAGCTTTAGCATCTCTTTTGTTTAGCAAAGGTAACATTGCCGAGGCGGATAAGGTGTTGCAACAGGCTATTTCGAAAGTAAAAGAAAAGAACGAAGCACACTATAACTACGGACGAATGATTTACCAAGGAGCAACTATGGCTTCTCTTGCCGACAAGGCTAAGGCGCAAGGATGGACATTAGACAAGGCAATGAGCGAGGCTATCGAAGCCTATAAAATAAAGCCTGAGCCTGTCTACAAGCACCTTCAAGCACAAATTACTTATGCAAAAGGCGATTATCAGAAGGCATATCAAGAGTTCGAAGCATTGACAAAGACACCAATGAAGAACCCAGAACTTTATTTGGAAATGGCGCTTTGCCAAGAAAATCTCAAGGGTAGCGACGACGCAATACTTGCTCTCTTGAACCAAAGTATAGAGCTTTGCGATACTCCTTACATGGATACTTCATCGCCATACTTCCTCGCACGCGCCAATCAATTGGAAAAAATGGGTAAGTATCGCGACGCTATGAAAGACCTTTACCTCTACGAATACCTTAACCAAGGTACATTAGAGGCCGACTTCTACTACATGCGCGAACAGATAGAAATAAAGGGTAAGCTGTGGCAACAGGCACTTCAAGACATCTTGATTGCTACAAAACTGAACCCAGCAGAACCGATGTATTGTGCAGAAGCCAGCAACTTGCTGCTCCGACTCAATAAATTTGAAGAAGCAATATTGGCTGCCAAGCAGGCCATCGCCCTAAAAGATGATTATGCCGAAGCCTATCTCGTACTGGGAATTGCTCAATGCAAGAACAATCAAAAGGCGGAAGGTATTGCCAACATAGAGAAGGCTAAAAGCTTAGGCAACCCTCAAGCCGACACTTTCTTGAATCAATTCAAGTAGGAAACCAACAAGGTTTGCACACCAACTTGTGCCAATTATGGTAAAAAACTTAACCGATAATTTGGTCATAACGAATAAAAACAGTAATTTTGCAGCCGAATTCAGCGGTTCCGTAGCTCAGTTGGATTAGAGCAACAGCCTTCTAAGCTGTGGGTCTTGGGTTCGAACCCCAACGGAATCACGAATAAAACATTAGTTAGAAAGCACCATTTGATTTTATCATTTGGTGCTTTTTTTGTTTTTGTTTGTATCTTACCATAGTACTATTCCCAATTGATTGCACCTGCCACCTGATGGAAATAGTTGCTGAACAGCATGCTAAATTCTTCTTATTGCCAACTAATAGCCATACGCCTGACCTTACTTCGGGAATGCTAACAGCTCTCTTTCGTTCCTTAACTCCGTTCATAACAAGGGTATAAACTACCTTGCGCTTAAACCATTTACACATTATTATATATAGAGGCACGGACAAATACACTCCGAGAATTAGCAATTTGTAAAACAATATGGACAGAGCTACACAACAACAGGACAGCAAACCGAAACACAAAATAAGTAGATAGCAGGCAAAATATATGGGAAACTCGACATTACACATGTAAAGCGATGCGTAAGTTTTTATGAAAAAATAGACAAGAAAATTTGTAAGTACAGAAAATAAATATTACCTTTGCACAGCATTTCAAAAATGCTTGGCAACTCAGATAATGAGCCCTGACTGGAAGGATGGGTGAGTGGCTGAAACCACCAGTTTGCTAAACTGACGTGCGGGTTACCGTACCGGGGGTTCGAATCCCCCTCCTTCCGCCACCCTTTTGGGAAAAATCGAGAATCAGAAGGTCGGTTCATCTAACGGTTAGGATACAAGATTCTCAATCTTGGCATACGAGTTCGATTCTCGTACCGACTACAATAAAGTCCGTAAGCAATTGCTTACGGACTTTATTGCTCCTTACCCACTCCCTCCTATTTACTATCTTCCATCTCCATACACAAATAATAAGAAGGTACATACTCTATTATCTGATTATAAATAAAGTACTTCAGTTCCATCATTCTTACATTTATATTATCTCGACAAAGATGTTATAACAGTTCTTTCCAACTTAAAGACACTCTACAAACCTTATTCTTAAGCGCTTGAAAAATAACGAACAAGGGCAAATAACTTCTATTTTTAAATGGGTAATCGTTTAAAACATCGCAATCCGTAATAGATATTATCTGCCAAAAAAAGGACCTTTTTAGTTGGTTTATCGTTCAACCTCGCTCTCTCCCCACCTATAATATTTTGTATTCAGATTGCTGTTCTAAAGCGAAATAAGTGTAAAGATTTTACAGACCCACCCATTTCTTCCAACATCTTGTATATCAACACTTTACAATACCCATTGTTTTGCATTGCAAAAGTGCCTGTTTTGCACGCCAAAAGAGCCTATATTGCAACGCAAAACAACCGCTTTTACAACGTAAAATCGTTTCCATCGTTTTTACTTGATGTTTTCTTTACAAAACCATCATGGTTGTTTCTACGTAAAACAATACTTTCTTTATATCTCAACGTAAACAAAAAGTGAACTATGTTTTACATATACATTAGAATTTATAAGCCGTATTTAGAATTTCTCTCGGTCGATTTCAATAAATCAAATAGTCTTTGTTGAACTTGTTTATTCGTTGCCATGCGATGAAAGTAAGCCCATTGATGAGTTAAATAAAACAAATATTTTAGCTTATTCTTATTTGAAATGTTAATAAAAAATATTACCTTTGCGAGTAATAAAAGCAGAACCTAAAGTATATTAGATTTATGAACAATCAGTTAATTGCATATAATGCTTCACTCGCAATACTACAACACTGAGGGTTTCTGCTCTATTAACACTCATGATATTTGCATAATATCATTAACAACAGGTATATTTTAAATGTAGAATAGGAAGAATTTATAATGCTATGGAGAAAATAGAAGTTATTCAAGAAGGTGCTATCACTTCGTGCAACATTGGAGTCAGCAAAGAAGAATGGTTGGAGTTGCTGAAGGATTCTGCAACGTCTAAACATTATAAAGAAGCTTTGATAAAGGTGTTCTATGCCCCTCAGCATAGAGGTTCGTGCATTTCTATTTGTAATAAGATGGGAGGCAATCCCCAATCGCTTAACAGTTATATTACCAAATGTGGAGAATATGTTCAGAAAAAGCTTAATAGATTTCAGATTATCCGCCCAAATGGAGAACCATGCTATTGGTTAGTTCCGATGGCAGAAGGCAAGGACCTACCCAAAAACAGCGAAGGAACGTTTGAATGGCAACTTCGTCCAGAACTAATAGAAGCTATTAAAGAATATCTATACTGGCATTTGGTTGAATGTTACAAAAGTCTAAGAAAGGAAATTCGTATTGATGATGATAAATGGAACGAGCTTTATAAGTGGCAACTCATAACAGAATGCCAAGGCAAGGACTTTATAAGCATTGTCAATAAAGTACGTGTTACGAATTTGATTTATACACGTTTGGTTAGTCCAACGCTCGACTTTGTGATAAATTATCGTCGTAAAGAGTTTGAAAAGGCTGTCCAATCGCTGGCAGATGGGCAAGTATTGCTGGATAAGCGCATTCAGGATTTCTCTACTACCATGCAGGAAATAGCAGATGTTCCAGACAATGACAAGCAGAACTTGTATGCAAACGATGAACGCACAGTATCGGCAATACTGACTTGTATCGACCCCAATACCTATACAACTTATAAATATGGGCTATATAAGTCGGTTTGCCAATATTTAAATATACAGCCTAAGAAAGCAGGTAAATGCTATTCTCATTTCATGGAACTTATAAAACCGCTTCTGTATATAGTTGAAAACGACAAAGAACTACACGATTTGGTGTCTCCATCTATTAGCAATTACATTCAATCTGACTTACTTTTATCACAAGATATACTTTGGGCACTCTTTGTTTCGTTCCCAGAACGACTTGATTTTCTTTACTCTTTATTGTTTAGGACACGTTATTGGTGTGTCGGACAGACCTATAACGATGAGGATTCGCAACTATCTCGCTTTGCAGAAGAGGGCATTTGGGAAGCATGGTTCAATGATACAAATGATGGAAAACGCCAATTAAAGTTCGCAAAAGAAATAAAAAAAGGTGATATTGTTATTATAAAATCATCGTTTACCAAAGGTACAAACCACGACATACCGTCTATGCGAATATTTGCACTTGGGGAAATTGTAAGCGAAAAGAGTTCTATAAAAGAAGAAGATACGAGGACTATTGTCTCTTATAAAGTGAACTACTTTTGGCAAGGAGAGAAAGATTTTGATGGCTCTAAATATGGCTGTTTTCGACACACTATAGACGAATGTAATGATATGGAAGTAATAAAATTCATAAATAGTAAGAGGAACGAGGAACCTACGAGGAAGTATACCAAATACATAGAGCTACTTGAACAGAACAAAAATATAGTTCTCACAGGTGCACCAGGTACTGGTAAGACGTTTATGGCGAAGGAAATTGCCAAAGAAATGGGCTGTTCTGACGACGAAATGGCTTTTGTGCAGTTCCACCCATCGTACGATTACACCGACTTTGTAGAAGGATTACGCCCTGTAAAGGATGGTGATAACTATGGATTTGAGCTGCGCAATGGTGTATTTAAGGACTTCTGCGCTAAAGCTTTGCAGAATTTTATAGATTCAGAGAAACCTATTGAAAGACTACAAAAGGAGAGTTCGGTTCGAGAAATATTAGAAGACTTCATAGAAGATGCCATTGATAATGAAATAACATTCGAGACATCGGGTACTAAAAATAGTTTTTCGATAGTTGAAAATAATGAGCGAACCATTATTGTGGAAGTTCCTGCGAATGAGAAAACAAGGTTGGTGAAATTATCGAAAGCCGAGCTTATAAACTTAATGGATAATAATATATCTGTTAAAAGCGGTAAGGATATTCAAGCACACTTCCACAGAAAGCACCGCACACAGCAAGACTCGTACATCTTTGTGCTTTATAACAACATTAAGAACCAAGCAGCAAAAGAGCCGTCGGTAGAAGTTTCGAAAGTTGAAACAAAGAATTATGTGTTCATAATTGATGAAATTAACCGTGGCGATATATCGAAAATCTTCGGCGAATTGTTCTTTGCTATCGACCCAGGATATAGGGGTGAGAGGGGAAAAGTGAATACCCAATACCAAAACATAATAGAAGATGGCGACCCTTTCAAGGACGGTTTCTTTGTTCCAGAGAATGTTTACATCATTGGAACAATGAACGACATAGACCGTAGCGTAGAGAATATGGACTTTGCAATGCGCCGTCGCTTCTCGTGGATAGAGGTTTCACCTAACGATACGGAATCTATGCTCGACGAATTGTCGTGTGTAAAAGAGGCCAAAGAAACGATGGCTCGTTTGAATAAAGCCATTGAAGAAACAGAAGGATTAGGGTCTGCTTATATGATAGGACCGGCTTACTTCCGTAAACTTGGCGAAAACGGAGGCGATTTCGTGAAATTATGGAAAATGAATATAGGGCCTTTGCTCAAAGAATACCTACGAGGATGTCGCAAGACAGATGATATAATGAAGCAATTAAGCGAAGCTTACTTTGGGGAAAAGGGTGAATAGCATTCAAGATAATTGAATTTTGACAGATGAGAATCAATCTGACAGACAACAATATAGGGCAAAGAGATAAGCAAACTTTCATAAGAAAGGATATTGCTGCTTTGTTTCCAATTGCTGATAAAACAATTGCTGACCTATGCAATGATAATGAAAACTTGCTTATCTTCCCACGTTATGACGAAAAAACTAAGGATAGGATTGAAGAGTCGCCTATTTTAAAGATTATAAATACTAACGATTCGGATAAAGTACGCATTGCTACTGGCAATATAATGGGCTTTATTGGTGTTGATAAACTGCGGATTAAGATTAAGTCAAGATTTGATAATGGGTGCAACGATTACTTCTTGCACTACATGCTTCAGAAAGTTTTATCGTTCAATCTCTTCGACCTTAACCATAATAATGAGCAAGAAGATGTGTTCGATTTCATTATATTTATGTTCCCATACTTCCTTAAAGCAGCTCTACAACAGGGCGTATATAGAGAATATCAGCACTTTAAATATAATGATTCGAACCTTAAAGGAAGGATAGACATAAGTCGCCACATTGCCAAAAATATGCCTTTCGTTGGCAACATTGCTTATGCGACACGTGAATATAGTCGCGACAATGATATGACGGAACTGATTCGGCATACCATTGAGTTTATAAAAACCAAGAAATATGGGGAGGCTATCTTGAACATTGACCAAGAAACGAAAGAAAATGTAAAAGCAATTGTTGACAATACACCTTTATATAATAAGCTCGAACGTAACAATATCGTTGGGAAAAACCTACGAATAAAAAATCATTCTTACTATACGGAATATCGCCCACTGCAGATTCTTTGCTTGCAAATTCTACGAATGGAAGAGATGAAGTATGGTGAGAACGACGAAGAGGTATGCGGTATCTTATTCGATGGCGCGTGGTTGTGGGAAGAATATGTGAATACGATTTTGCAAGAGAGGGGATTTAAACACCCCAGAAATAAAGAAAAAGAAGATCCTATTTACCTTTTTGAAGACAATAAGGGAAAACGTTATCCTGATTTCTATAAGGACGACATGGTACTCGACGCTAAATACAAACATCTGGGCAGCTATTCGAGAGTATCAGAGGTAGACCGCAACGATGTTCACCAGTTGATTTCATATATAACTGCCTTACATGTAGAGAATGGAGGCTTTGTTGCTCCGCTGGAACAACCACAATCTGAAATTCCAACTTCGTATTTAAAGGGATCTACTGCAAGTCTTTCGATTTACGGAATTGAAATTGTGAAAGATGCAATATCGTATGCTGACTTCTGTGATAAGATGAAAATGACGGAAACAACATTTATAAAATCTATAATGCAACAACGATTTCAACAATAAAGAAAGGATAATCGTACTTGCTGAGCGTAAATAAAAGAAGAGGTAAGAACAACCAATTTATAGAATAGTCATATGGTTAAGCACAGGTCAAAATGTAACCACAGGAATACATAAACCACAAAAAACTGAGTCGTTGTGGTAATGATAGCAAATAATAAAGTTGCTTGCTCTATCCACAGATAAAGTTCTTAAAAGGCGAAAGCATGGGTTTAATGCCCTACTCTATTCTACCTTATACATTTGAATAAGGACGTACAGAATTGAAATGAAATGTAAAGATTTCGCCAACTTTTATATATCGCATAACTATCTATATATCAACACTTTGCAATACCCATTGTTTTGCATTGCAAAAGTGCCTGTTTTGCACACCAAAAGCGCCTATATTGCAACGCAAAACAGCCGCTTTTGCAACGTTAAATCGTTTCCATCGTTTTTAATTGATGTTTTCTTTACAACATAAGAAATGCTTTTCGTGTTGGTCAGTGTAAATATATGGAAAGGTGATTGGTTGAGTTTGAGAAGGTGAAAGCAGATAGTATTGAGCTGTAAATACGGAGAGAAGGAAAACAAAAAAAGGTGCCTACATATCTCATGCAAACACCTTAGTAATATGAATTGAATTTTCAGTCTTTCTTAATCCATTTGTTTTTAACCGAAATCGTCGAAGCGAATGGCGTCCTTTTCTACGCCGAGGCTGTCCAAATAGTCGGTAACAGTCTTGATAAGCATAGGAGGTCCGCAGAGATAATACTCGCAATCTTCTGGCGCTTCGTGGTTTTGTAAGTAGGTGTCGCGTATGCAGTTCACCGCAAAACCTTGGTAATACTTCACTCCAGCAGCATCAGCTACAGGGTCAGGTTGGTCGAGTGAGAGGTGCATATGGAAGTTTGGATATTCCTTTTCAAGCTCCCAGAAGTCTTCAAGGAAGAAGGCTTCACCCAATGCACGGGCTCCGTAGAAGAAGTGCATCTCGCGATCGCGAGTGTGTAACGTCTTTAACATGTGCATAATCTGACTGCGCAATGGTGCCATACCTGCACCTCCACCAATCCAAATCATCTCTTTACCAGATGTATAGTTAGGTGCAAACTCTCCATAAGGACCACTCATCATAACCTTATCACCTGGTTTCAGCGTAAAGATGTACGATGAACCGATACCCGCTGGTACGTTTTGGAAACCTACTTGTGGGCGTGGCAAGAACGGAGGAGTGGCAATACGCACTGTAAGCGTAATAATATCACCTTCTGCTGGATAGTTTGCCATTGAGTAAGCACGTACAGTGTCTTCTGGATTGCTGGCTTTTAAAGAAAGGATATTGAACTTCTCCCATGTTGGTAGATAGTCTTTGCCAATGAGTTCCTTATCAAAATCCTTATCATAGTCAATGCAATCGTACTTAGGAATGCGTATCTGAGCGTACGAACCAGGCACAAAGTCCATGTGTTCGCCTGGAGGTAGTGCTACCTTAAACTCCTTAATGAACGATGAAACGTTCTTGTTAGAGATAACAGTGCACTCCCATTCCTTAACACCCATAATAGATTCAGATATCTTTAAAGAGATATCGCCCTTCACTTTTGCCTGACAACCGAGACGCCAGTGGTCTTTAACCTCCTTACGAGAGAAGTGTGGACGCTCTGAATCGAGTATTTCGCCACCGCCTTCGAGTACTTGACATCTGCACTGACCGCAGCTTCCCTTACCTCCACAAGCCGAAGCCAAATGGACACCGTTCTCGTTAAGGGTTGACAAAATGGTACCGCCCTGTTCTACTTCTATTTTTTTATCGTCATTAATAGTTACTGTTACCTTACCACTTGGACTGAGGAACTTCTTTGTAACAAGGAGAAGGACAACCAAAAGAAGGATTGTAACCAAGAAAACAGCAATGCTGTATAATATAAACTCTGCCATTTTATTATATTATATTTTAAGTCCTGAGAAGCACATCATAGCCAATGCCATGAGTCCTACGGTGATAAAAGTAATTCCAAGTCCTTGTAATGGCTTGGGAACATCAGAATATTCCATCTTCTCACGTATTGCACCCATCAGTACAATAGCAAAAAGCCAACCGATACCTGAGCCAAATCCGTAGACAAGAGCGTCCCAAACAGAACCGATGTACTGCGAACTTGAAGGGTCAAGACCAATGCGTTGCTGCATAAAGAGGCTCGCTCCCATGATCGCACAGTTTACGGCGATGAGCGGAAGGAAGATTCCTAACGCACCATAGAGCGATGGTGAGTATCTTTCAACAGCCATTTCAACAATCTGAACAATGCCCGCAATAACGGCAATGAAGAGAATAAAGCTTAGATAAGAGAGGTCTACACCTTCTAATATACAATCGGGGCCGAGTACTTTGGTTTGCAAAAGGTAGTTCACAGGCACGGTAACAACCAATACAAAGGTAACAGCTGCACCGAGACCGAACGATGTTTTGACGTTTTTAGATACGGCTAAGAACGAACACATTCCCAAGAAGAATGCGAATATCATGTTGTCCACAAAGATGGACCTGAAGAATAAACTTATTAAATGTTCCATAATTATTTTCCTTCTTCTTTATAGAAATATGCACGATGAACCCATATTACGCAACCAACGAGTATTAACGCCATAGCAGGCATGGCCATCATACCGTTGTCTACATAGCCCATATCGTAAAGACTCTGTGGTATTACCTTAAAGCCAAGCAGGCTTCCACGTCCGAAAAGTTCACGGAAACTACCTACTAATACAAGGATAAGCGCATAACCTAAGCCGTTTCCGATACCATCGAGGAAACTTGGCCAAGGCTTATTGGTCATGGCGAAGGCCTCCAAACGTCCCATAAGGATACAGTTGGTAATGATAAGACCTACATAAACCGAAAGTTGGACACTTACATCGTAAGCAAAAGCCTTCAGCACTTGACTAACGATGGTTACCAAGGCAGCCACAACTACGAGCTGAACGATAATACGAATGCGGTTTGGAATGGTTTTACGAATAATCGAAATAATCACGTTCGAGAAGGCTGTAATAATGGTTACCGCCAGTCCCATGACGATAGAAGGTTTCAATTGTGAGGTTACAGCCAAAGCCGAACAGATACCTAACACCTGAATAAGCACAGGATTGTCAAGGTTCAGTGGGTTTATAAAAACCTCTCTATTTTGTTTTGAGAACAAACTCATAATCTTTCTGTTTTATAATTATTTATTTCTCAATATTACTTTGCGGTTAGGAACTTAACGTAAGGTGCAAGTCCGCCTTTCTCGTTGTGGAACATTTCGGTTACACCATTACTTGTTAAGGTAGCTCCGGTTACAGCATCTACCTGGCATTCGGGCTTCTCTACCTTCTTTGTTACACTGAAAACGATGTTCTGTTTCTGTGCATCGAAGATATTCTTTCCCTTGAATTTGTCTTGCCAATCCTTACTATCTTTGATTTCTGCACCCAATCCAGCAGTCTCACTCTCATGGTTAAAGTACACACCAAAGATGGTTGCCTTGTCTTCGTTCAATGCTATGAAACCATTGATAGGGCCCCAAAGTCCATTACCATAAACAGGAATAACGTACTTATCCTTACCATCTACCTTGCAGCGGAATAATGCCAGCTTGCCTTCTTTAGCGTCTTTGCTGTCCAATTTAAAGCCAGTATCAACACCGCCTTGCTTACCTTGCTCTACCACTTGGCCGTCAGCATTGATAATATCATCGGCAAGAATAATCTCGTGCCATAGCTTTTGCGCAGTTTCGTTCGACATATCACGGTCTTGATTGAGCGCAAAGAGAATCTGTTTCTGGTGATCTATCTGTACATTAACGTCTTGTGTAGGTTTCAAAGCTTGGAAAACGAAAGCCAACAAGAAAGCTACTACCACCACAAGGACCACAGAATAGATAATTGTATATGAATTGCTATTTGTCTTCATCTGTTCTTTTCCTCCCTTAGAGTTTAGCACGCTTAGCACGTTTGTTGATATTTGACTGAACCACACAGTAGTCGATTAATGGTGCACACATATTTCCGAAGAGGATAGCGAGCATCATTCCTTCTGGATAACCAGGGTTCAATACACGTATAATGACTGCCATTGCTCCAATCATCAAGCCATAAATCCACTTTCCGCATTCTGTTCTTGCTGATGTTACAGGGTCGGTTGCCATGAATACAGCACCAAAACAGAAACCGCCCAGCACGATATGCTCGTACCATTGTAGTGGACTTGCACCTGTAGAATGGAATAATAACGCCATAGCAGCACCTCCTACGAAGACGCTAAGCATAGTTTTCCAGCTTGCAATGTTCGTCCATATCAGAATAATAGCACCAATTGCAATAGCGATAACCGATGTTTCGCCCACCGAACCAGGTATTAAACCAATAATCATATCGTTGAACGATGCGTTCACAGCAGTACCTTGAGCTATCTCACCCAACGGAGTAGCCATCGTAAAGCCATCAGGTAGTGCATAGCCGAAGCCGAAAATCTGATCCGTTGCAGTCCAAATCTTATCTCCAGTCATGCTTCCTGGGTAAGAGAAGAAGAGGAAAGCGCGTGCAGCAAGAGCCACATTAAAGGTGTTCATACCAGTTCCGCCGAAGATTTCCTTTGTGAAAATCACAGCAAAAGCCACTGCTAAAGCCAGCATCCACAATGGTAACGTAATCGGAATGATAAGCGGAATGAGTATACCACTCACCAAAAAGCCTTCTTGAATCTCCTCACCTTTCCATTGAGCCCAGGCAAATTCAATACCCAAACCCACGATGTAAGACACTAAAATCTTAGGCAACAGCATTAAAGCACCATACACGAACATGCCCATACAGGTTGCTTCGCCTAATTTTCCGGCAGCGAATGCATTCTGATAACCAATGTTGTACATACCGAACAACAATGCTGGTATCAGCGAAATCACCACCATGCTCATTATTCTTTTTGAATCGATGGTATCATGAATAGACGTTCCGCTCTTCGAAGTCTCATTAGGGACATACAAGAATGTGTCCATACCATCATAGATACTCTTGAAAGCGTGCAGCTTTCCGCCTTTTTCAAATTGTGGGCGCAGCTTATCAAGATAATTTCTTAAGCTCATATTGTATCACTTAAAAGTTTTAATTCTCTATTATAATATAAGGTGTACTTACGCATTCTCCTTGCGTAGTGTATTCAAACCATCGCGTACAATCTTCTGCAGTGGTTGTTTTGAACTATCTACGAACTCTGCCAATGCAAAGTCTTCGGGGCTTACTTCGTAAATACCAAGCTGTTCTTGTTTGTCGATATTACCTGTTATAATAGCTTTAATAAGGTATTCGCCATATATATCCATTGGTAACACCGAGTCATATTCGCCGCTCATGATGATATTACGCTTTCCTCCCTTGATACGCGCGTCGAGGTCGTACTCCTTATTCTTTCCGAAGAGCCAGCTAAAGTAGCTTCGTGATGTTGAATATTGGTTGAGACGAGGCATTATCCAGCCTGCTAATTCGTTCACATCGTCGCCTTCTGGTATTGCAACAACCTCAGAAACGTGAGCACCGAGGAAGCTATTATCGTCTGCTATCGTACCTGTCAGCGGATTACCGTTCAACAATCGCACATGTTCAGAGGCTGTTAGTCTTCCTGAAACGATATCATTAATAGGTGTACCCACCAATGCTTTCACGTAAGCAGGTTCCTTTACCTTACTACCAGCTACAGCAACCACACGTGTTAGGTCTACCTTTCCAGTTTGGAGGAGTCTTCCAAAGAAGATAACCGCAGTAGGATCAACTGTCCAAACCACCTCTCCCTTGTTCACAGGGCATAGATGATTCACCTGTACACCCACGTTTCCAGCTGGACATGGACCATCGAAAACAGTCAGTTCCACATCTTTAGCCTCTGTCAGAGCCTTACAATTTTGTTGTGCTCCGATAGATAAATAAACCTTAGAAATCTTAGATAGTGCGGTTAATCCAGTTTGAAAAGCTTCTTCCTGACCTTGAAGTTCATATTCAAAGTCGCCTTGTAGCGGCTTATCTCTAAGTGCTGAGATGAATATTGCCTTTGGTTTTGTGTCGGGAGTAGTAGACACTGCATAAGGCAATTGGTTGATATACCCGAAGAGTCCTGCTTCTAACAGAGCCTTCTTTACACCTTCTCCATCCAGTGTCTGCACGTTTTTGACACCGAAATCGGCAAACGTTTGTTCGTTATCTGCCTCTATGCTAACGTACAAAATCTTTCTACGGTCTCCTCTTACAATCGATTTTACGACACCGCTTACAGGAGAAGCAAATCTCACTTCTTCTGAATTCTTGTTCACGAAAAGCGTTTCGCCAGTCTTGACATGGTCGCCTGCCTTCACTACCATTTTAGGAATAACTCCTACGAAGTCCTCTGGTACTATTGCATACAGCTTCGACGATTCCAATGGCATGGTTTCTTTCTTAGCACGTCCTTTGAGTTTTATGTCTAAACCCTTACGCAACCTTATTTGTTCTGTCATAATTTAAAATAATGAAAACATCACTTTTTTCAGCTTGCAAATATAGTAATTTTTAGGCACTTTAGAAACTTTTTACCGCTTTAATTTTAGTATGAAAGGGAAAAATTGTAGTTTTGCAATTGCTTTGAAACGGTTGAAGACTTTTATTCGTTGGAGCGTATGGTCCTTAATAGGATCATACTTGCTTATTATTACGCTGTTACATCTACCAGCCATACAGCATTTTGTTGGCTCGCAGGTGGCTGATGCTATTGCGGATAAGCTGGGAACAAAAGTCAAAATAGAGCGTGTTGACCTCGGTTTTCTTAATCATTTCATCGTTGACGGACTGATTATAAACGACCAAAAAGGCAAGCAGATGGCAGAAGCATCGCGCATTGCTGCGAAAGTAGACCTATGGTCGCTCATCAGCGATGGTAAGGTGCGCATTTCTTCTGCACAGGTTTTCGGTCTGAATGCCCTACTCTACCGCAACTCTCCCACCGAAAAAACCAACTTTCAGTTCGTCCTCGACTCGTTAGCATCGCGTGATACAACGCGCCATACCCCTTTAGATCTTCGCATTCAAAGCCTTATTATACGTCATGGAAACGTGCGATACGACCTTCTTTCGACCCCTATTACACGCAATAGACTTAACCTTAACCACCTCAATGTTAAGGAAATATCGGGCCACATTAACTTAAAGGTTCTCACAGATAGCAACGTTAATGCCGAGATACGCAACTTCTCGTTTGCCGAAACTTCGGGTTTAGATGTGCGTAACCTGCGCTTGCATCTGAAAGCCAACAAGCAACAAGCCGAATTAAGCAACCTTTTTATTCAGCTTCCCCAGTCAGAAATCAATATACCTTTATATATAGCACGCTTCGACAGTAAGGCTGCGAAGCCCAATTTTGCTACTGCTTACCATCAGATAAGCATTGATAAGTCGTATGTTACCCCTGCCGACATGGCTTGTTTCATGCCTGCGCTGAAAACATTTGGCAGCAAACTGCACTTCAACACTAATATTTCGGGTACAGCCGACCAGTTGAATTTGAAAACGTTTGTACTCAACTATGGCAAGAAAGACATTGTTGCGAACCTCAATGGCTCGCTCGCTCATCTTACCACACAACCTGCCTGGAACATCAACGCAACTGCTTTGCAACTGAAAGGCGACCTTATTCAAAAGGTGGACAAGGCGTTCCGCCTGAATCTTCCTGCCGAAGTGTTGCGCTTAGGCGACCTCAGTTTTAAAGGAAAGGTGCGAGGAACACGGGGCTACCACCACGCAAAGGGTACACTTGCCCTTACGCATGGCAATGCCGATGTAGACTTTTCGCTTCGTGGAAAGAACTTAAAAGCTGAACTAAACACGCAGCGTTTCACTATTGGCAATATTCTTACATCGGCTCAACTGGGTACGATGGCTGCAAACATTAAGGTAGAAGGCACCACCGACCTACGTTATTTATATGCCAAAGGAACCATTCCTCAGTTCGATTACAACGGCTATAGTTACCGCAACATAGCGATTGATGGCACTTATACCAACGATACTTTCAACGGAAAGGCGTCTATCAACGACCCAAATGGTAAGTTAGGAATTGACGGAATGGTGGGTAACATTCGCAAATTCATTGAGAAGAAGGGACAAATAGCCGTAAATGCACGCATCGAAGCCGACAATGTTAATCTGCACAACATGCGCATTACGGAGGCTTTAGGCAACCGAACGCTCTCTTTTAATTCCACTTTGGCGGGCAGCAGTTCGTCTATCGACGACCTTATCGGTAAACTTACGCTCGACAATTTCGCCATGCAAGAGGGCAATAACCGCAACGTTGCGCTGAAACATTTGGAGATAACGGCTGCCAATAAGCTCATGGGCAAGTCGATAGACTTACAGTCTGACTTTGGTACAGCGTCTATTTCGGGCCGCTTCAACTACTCTTCGCTGGTGCAAAGTGTGCGGAACATTGTGGGTTCATACCTTCCTGCGCTGGTGGGAACACCTCGCCGATGGAACAAAACCACCGATAAGAATGTGTTTCACATTGAGGCTAACATTACGAATACACAGATTTTACACGACTTAGCGAACCTTAAAATAGCGCTTTCGCCCTCGCTCCGCCTCACAGGAGATGTTGACGAAGCCCACAATATGCTTACGTTGAACATTGCGGCACCGCAGGCTGACTATGGTAGATACCATTTCGAAAACTTCTCTTTGGCGCTTTCTACACTCAATAACAGTTTGGATATCGGTCTGAAAGGCGAATGGATAGATGGTGCTGGCCGTCGTCTTGCACTGCAAACCATAGGTTCTGCCAGAAACAACGAGCTGAATACGCTGTCTTCTTTCAACGCTTTTGCACAGAAAACCTTTATGGGACAGGTGGATTGCACGGCTCAATTCGAGCGCATTCAGGGCAATAAGCTGGCTACGCATTTGCATTTTGCTCCGTCAAAGATACGCATCGATACCATCGCATTGCAGGTTCAGCCTTCTGAACTCACCTATACGCACAACAATTTAGATATAAAACACTTCGAATTATCGAACAAAGAGCAGCACATTATCGTGAACGGACAGACTTCGGGCAACGCTTCCGACTCGCTCACGGTACAGCTTAAGGACATCGATGTACCTTATATATTAGACATTGTAAACTTCCACAGCGTGTCGTTTGGTGGCTTTGCATCGGGCAAAGTGGTGCTTAAGTCGGTATTTAATAACCCTCGTGCATACGCCGACCTTATTGTTAGAGAGTTTAAGTTCGAGAAAGCCGATATGGGAACGCTGTATGCACAAGCTAATTACACCAATAGCGAAGGACGAATAAATATCGAAGCGAAGGCGTTAGACGACGAAACATCGACTGACGTAAATGGTTATGTAGACTTAAAACATAGCTATATCAACCTTCCTATCTTTGCTCACGACACGTCGTTGGCCTTCATTAAGCGGTTCTGTGGGGCGTTTATGGACAACATTAAGTTGCGTGGCAACGGCTGGGTGAAGGTAGTTGGTCCGCTATCTAAGGTTAATCTCGAAGGCGATGTACTCGTTTCGGGCTCGGTACGCATAAAGCCGCTCGGCACAACCTATACGGTTCAAGATGGTCGTGTATCGCTTATTCCGAACGAAATCAACTTCAACAGCATCAACGTAACTGACGGAGAAGGACACAATGGTATAATTACGGGAGGACTAAGCCATCAAGCCTTGCGCCAATTAACGCTTGATATAGACATTCAAGCCAACAATATGCTGACCTATAACCTACCCCGTGAGGCTACATCGGCTAACTTCTGGGGACGCGTTTATGGCTCGGGCAAGTGCCAAATCGTGGGCAATGAGAACGAAATAACGTTGAACATCAACATGACACCGAACCGAAACTCGCACATTACATACAATGCAGCGAAGAATGCCATAGACGAAAACTCGTTCATACGATGGAGAGATATGACTCCAGACAGCCTTATGCCAGTGCTAAGACAAGACACTACATGGCTGAAACACGATGTGGAAGACAATTACAACAGGAAGATGGCGGCCGATTTGCGTATCAACTTACTCGTCAATACCACACCAGACTTCACGCTGAGTGTGCTGATGGACGAATCGTCGGGCGACAACATCACGCTGAATGGCACGGGTGTGGTTCGTGCCACCTATTATAATAAGGGGGCTTTACAACTCTTCGGTAACTACAACGTGAGTCGAGGAGCCTATAACATTACCATTCAGAACATTATAAAACGACAGTTTGCCTTCGACGATGGCTCGCTCATCGCCTTCGGCGGCGACCCCTTTGCTGCCTCGTTGAAGCTGAAAGGACGTTACACACTGAACTCTGTGCCGCTCTCCGACCTAAGAATGGGAAGCTCGTTCCGCACCAGTAACACGAAAGTAGACTGCTTATTGAACATCAATGGCACGCCAGAGACGCCTTCGGTAACCTTCGGACTCAATCTGCCCGAACTGTCTTCCGATGCAAAACAAATGGTGTTGTCGGTTCTCAACTCCGAACAAGACCTTAACCAACAGGTGTTATACCTGCTCGCTGTGGGCCGTTTCTATCCGCAATCAAACAATAATGCAGCCCCACACGAGCCCAATCAGTCTGGACAAGCGTCGCTTGTGATGCAAAGTATCCTATCAGGAACACTCTCACAGCAGATTAACACCGTACTATCGAACGTGATTAACGACACACATTGGAACTTTGGAGCGAACATTGCTACGGGTAACGATGGATTTAACAATGCCGAATACGAAGGCATATTGTCGGGAAGTCTGCTGAATAATCGCCTACTCATCAACGGCGAGTTTGGCTATCGCGACAACGTAGCCACCAATACGTCGGCTTTCATCGGCGATTTCGATATTAAATATCTGCTCTTGCCCAGTGGAAACATAGCCCTGAACTTCTACAATAGGGCCAACGACCGCTACTTTACTCGCAACTCTTTGAACACACAAGGCATTGGTGTGATAATGAAAAAAGACTTCGTTAATTTCAAAGACTTATTCAAGCGGAAGAAGAAAAAGAAGAAATAAACTTCTTCTTCCCACTTTTTACGCACCGCACAGAAGCCGTTCGGTAGGCAGGAATGGCATCGGCTACTCGCCTACTCGCTATCTGCTTGATGGCAAAGCAATGCAAGTTTATCCGCTTTATCCATCTTTTTTATATTTTTTTCAAAAGAAAAAGCATTACATTACTACATCTAATACATCATGTTTTGGTAACCCTTACTTAACATACAGTTTATGTTTATTATGGAAGAATATGCATATTAGAAAGTAATACCAATGCTTTCGTTTTGCAATAGAGCCTGTTTTGCGTTGCAATATAGGCTCTTTTGCCGTGCAAAACAGGCCCTTTTACAACGCAAAACAATAGGTATTGCAACGCATTGGTGGTCAGATGGTTACACCATACAATTTAAACGAAACAGCATATACACTTTTATTGCATAACGTGCATAAAACTTGCATAACGCAATTCAACAACTAAGGCAGTTTATTTGTATAAACGTTTATAATTATTATAATTATCAAACTTACATAATTGTTTAATCTTTTTCACTACATAAAATTGCATTTTTCACGAGAAACGTATAATTTTGCGAACGTATTGCGATAAACTGGACATACTAAAAACCATCATCTAAATGTATAGTCTACGCAAATGTCATAAGAAAAAAGTGAGTATTAAACGAGAGTAACATTAATTTAATGACGGCAAATGAACAGGAAAATTTACACGAAATCCTTATAAAGGGAACTAAAGGCACTTGGAATAATAGGGTATCCAATGCCGAAAGAAAAGTCATAAAATTTATTTTTAGGTCTTTCAACAGACACTTAATGTGTAGAAAGATACAAAACCAGTCTTAATACAGAGCATAAGCCACTTGTTAAAAATAGCTTGCGGGTACGCTATGCATAGGGTCTTGTGTACCCGCAGCTAATGTAACATAGGTGGAATATGCCTCTAAAAAACAAATTTTAAACTTAGCTATTTATGAAAAAGCATTTTTCGTTTCTTACGCTCCTAGTTGGAATGAGCGTAACAACAGTAGCTGCGCCTATCCAACCACAGAAGGCTAAGCAGTTAGCAGAGAACTTCTTCAAAGGCTCTAAGAACGGTGGAGCAAAGCTGAAGATGAGTTATCAAGCACCAGACGAGACCAAAAGTGGTAACAGTCTTTACTATGTTATCAACCGAGGCGACAACCAAGGCTTCGTAGTTGTATCTGGTGATACACGTACGCGTGCTATTTTGGCTTACTCTGACAAAGGTTATCTCAATGAAGAAGCAATTCACGAGAACCCTTCTATCCACGGTATGTTCATCGAATTCGCTGAACAAATCGAGTGGGCACAGCAGAATATAGCAGACAAACCATCTGAATCTTATAAGCTATTAGCTGCTCGTGGCGACTTCAAAGAGCCACGCCACCTTATCGAACCATTATTGGTTGTAGAGAAAAGCAACCGCAATGTAAACCGTCCAACCCCTATTAGCTGGGGACAAGACTGGCCATTTAACCTATACAGTCCAACTATTTCTGATAACACAGGACGTAGATATAAGACTGTATCAGGCTGTGTTGCAACGGGTATTGCAACCGTTGTTCGTTGGCACGCATGGCCTGCTCGCCCTAAAGGATCTACATCTTATACATGGAGAAGAACTAACTCTCGCATGGCAATCAACTATGATCAGCAACCTGCTTACGACTGGACTAACATGCCAGAAGGTGTAGACGGACGTGGAAACGACCGCAGAACTGGTCAGAGAGTAACTGAAGTTCAGGCTGATAACATCGGTCGTTTGTTGCGCGATATAGGCTATGCTGTTCGCATGAACTTTGGTCCTGCACAGACAGGAGGTAGCGGAACGCTACTTTCTTATGCTCCTGCTACATTGGTAAACAACTTCAGTTACGATGGAAGATTGCAATGTATCATGCGCTCTAACTTCTCTGACGCAGCTTGGTGGGCTGGTATTCAAGACGAATTGACCAACTATGGCCCTATTGTTTACGCTGGTTACTCAAACGGCGGAGGCCATTGCTTCGTGGTAGACGGTCTCGCTGAGAACAGATACGTACACGTTGACTGGGGTTGGAACTACTCTTCTAACTGCTGGACATCTATCGATGTACTCGAACCAGGTGGCGAACACGGCATCGGAGGAGGCATTGGAGCGTTCAATCGCGGCCATCAAATGTTGCGTTACTTTAGACCTGACGGCGATGTAAACCCTAATCCAAATCCTAACCCAGAGCCAAAACCAGAACCAAAACCACAGCCAACACCTGATACAAAGGGTGTATTCTCTGTAGTTAAGACTGTTTCTCCAGCTCAGTTCTACCAAGAAGTTAACCAACGTATGACTATTTCTGTTAAGAATATCAGCAACGTTGCATACAACAGCTACTTCAAGCTCTCTGCTGTTAAGCAAGGTTCATCTTACGCAACCAACCTTACAACATCTCCTAATAAGATATATGTTGGTAGCGGATCAACTAAAGAACTCAGCTTCTACGCTGACCTTAGAAACTTAGAGAAGGGCAATTACGACCTACGTATTAGCTATGTAAGCAACGGTAAGTGGACTGAAATGGAGGAAAGTGCTGGCCGTATGACTATCAGCAGCCGTTCAATGGGTGCTAAGGTGGTAGCTACTTCAGCTCTTCCAACCGTTACTACATTCGTTGGAGAGGCTGTTAGAATCGAAGTTCCTGTAATGAACACAGGCGACGCAGACTTCAGTGGCAACGTTGAAATGCGTGCTAATGGTACTGTTATCGCTGGTGGTGAAGTTGCATTGTCAGCTTCTGAGCGTGCAACACTTGCATTCAGCACTAACACAAGAAACTTCCAAAGCTTGAAACCAGGTACTTATACCTTGACAATTTCTTATGGAAATGGTCAAAGTGTAACCTATGGTAACTCAGCAAACTTGGGTTCTCTCATCATCAAGTCTAAGGAAAATCCAGTTATTTCTACAGGTGATGTAAGACTAAACTCTGCTTTCTTCTATCAGAATGGCAGATATGTAGGTTCTAAGTACAGCACTATTTCAAAGAATGCGGACCTCACTGTAAGAGCATACCTATACTCTTCAAACGGCTTTGACGGCTCTGTTAAGTTGTTTATCACCGACTCTTACGGCAAGACAGCAGGCAACAGCGCTGCTCTTGAAAGCGTTAATAACATCAAGTTAGACAAGTATGGCAGCGGTTATGTTGAGTTTACAGTTAAGCAAAGCGAACTTACAGGCAGCCGTTACTATGTTAATATCATCTATAACGATGGTAAGAAGGACATCTGCAAGTCTTGGGACGGTGTTGCTTTCTATGTAAGTGCATACAATTCTTACTACGGAACCAGTGCAAACAACTATCCAAGCGATAAGGGAATCGAAGTAAAAGTAAAGGATATTACTTACGGTGACGCTTATATTGCAGTAGGTGCAAACGACGAAAACCTCGTTGTTGGCGAAACAAACGGCATCGAAACTGTTGCTGTTCAAAGCGCAAGCCTCTACCCAACAGTAGCAAGCGAGACAATAACCATAGCAACTGCTGAAGCAGGTATGGCTAATATCTTCAGCGCTGCTGGTGCTAAGGTAGCTGAAATCTCTCTCAAAGAGGGTAACAACACTATTGCAGTGTCTCAGTTTACACCTGGCGTTTACTTCGTAAAGGTTGCTAACAAGACCTTGAAGTTCGTTAAGAAATAATCCAGTATAAACTACATTAAGATTGGTTCTGAATTTTTATATAGGTCCCGAAGGTTGGTATTGTCCGACTTCCGGGACTTTCTTTTAAAAGAAAAGATAGACTCCGATGACCTCAAACCTTATCATCAATATTCAAAAAAACCATGTGTTAGCCGTGTGCATATACATAAATATGTAGTCGTTTGACAATTCTAAAACTGCTGTAAAAATTATAATTCAAAATAGCAGTATCGGTTTCACTTTCCAAAAGAGCCTGTTTTGCGTTGCAATATAGGCTCTTTTGCCGTGCAAAACAGGCACTTTTGCAACGCAAAACAATGGGTATTGCAACGCATTGATAACAAGATAGTTACACCATAGGTATTCTATGGGTAGCAATTGGAACTTTTACAGCATTTTCTTAGCTTTATTGAGGCAATTTAATCGTAGTAAAAAGGCAATATAAAATTAATATGCTTTAATTACTATTATATTTGCAAAACTTATGTAAACTTTCAATCTTTTTCACTTTACAAAGTTGCATTGTTAATAATAAATGTATAAATTTGCGTCCGTATTGCGAGATTTTAGACATCATTACAACCATCATCTAAATATATAATCTTCGCAAATGTCATAAAAATAAGTGAGTATTAAACGAGAGTAACATTAATTTAATTTATCATCATGAATAAAAAAGCTTACACAAATTCCGTATGTTGGAAACATCCGGCACTTGGGAAAGTTGGGTAACCATGGCCCATTAAACAATCATAGAATATATTTACCTGTCTTTCAATAGACACTTTTAGTGTAGAAAGATACAAAACCAGTCTTAATACAGAGCATATTCCACATGTAAAGATAGCATGCGGACACGCTATGCATAGGGTCTTGTGTGCCCAAAGCTATGGAAACATACGGGAAATATGGCTCTAAAAAACAATTTTTAAACTTAGCTATTTATGAAAAAGCATTTTTCGTTTCTTACGCTCCTACTTGGAATGAGCGTAACAACAGTAGCTGCGCCTATCCAACCACAGAAGGCTAAGCAGTTAGCAGAGAACTTCTTCAAAGGCTCTAAGAACGGTGGAGCAAAGTTGAAGATGAGTTATCAAGCACCAGACGAGACCAAAAGTGGTAACAGCCTTTACTACATTATCAACAGAGGCGATAACCAAGGTTTCGTAGTTGTATCTGGTGATACACGTACACGTGCTATTTTGGCTTACTCTGACAAAGGTTATCTCAATGAAGAAGCAATTCACGAGAACCCTTCTATCCACGGTATGTTCATCGAATTCGCTGAACAAATCGAGTGGGCACAGCAGAATATAGAAGACAAACCATCTGAATCTTATAAGTTATTGGCTGCTCGTAACGACTTCAAAGAGCCACGCCACCTTATCGAACCATTATTGGTGGTAGAGAAAAGCAATCGTAATGTAAACCGTGCGACACCTATTAGCTGGGGACAAGACTGGCCTTTCAACCTCTATAGTCCTAATATTGTTGACAACGGACGTAGATATAAGACTGTATCTGGCTGTGTTGCAACGGGTATTGCAACCGTTATGCGTTGGCACGCATGGCCTGCTCGCCCACAGGGATATACCTCTTATACATGGGAATCTACAGGCAAAAGAATGGCCATTAACTATGATGAGCAGCCTGCTTACGACTGGAATAACATGCCAGAAGGTGTAGATGCTTACGGAAGAGACAACAGAACAGGTAGAGAAATAACCGAAGCTCAAGCTGATAACATCGGTCGTTTGTTGCGCGATGTAGGCTATGGTGTTAAGATGGACTTCGGTCCTGCACAAACAGGAGGTAGTGGTACATTCCTTACCTATGCTCCTGCTACATTGGTAAACAACTTTAACTACGACGGCAGATTACGTTGTATTTCACGTCAGAACTTCTCTGACGCAGCATGGTGGGCTGGTATTCAAGACGAGTTAACCAACTACGGACCTATCGTTTATGCTGGTTATTCAAGAGGCGGAGGCCACTGTTTCGTTGTTGACGGACTTGCAGAGAACAGATATGTACACGTTGATTGGGGCTGGAACTACTCTTCTAACTGCTGGACTTCAATCGATGTTCTTGAGCCAGGTGGCGACCATGGCATCGGCGGAGGCATTGGTGCGTTCAACCGCGGACACCAAATGTTGCGCTATTTGAAGCCAGATGGTGAGGTTAATCCTAACCCACAACCAGAGCCAAAGCCACAGCCAACACCTGATACAAAGGGTGTATTCTCTATCGTTAAGACTGTTTCTCCAGCTCAGTTCTACCAAGAAGCTGACCAACGTATGACTGTTTCTGTTAAGAATATCAGCAACGTTACATACAACAGCTACTTCAAGCTCTCTGCTGTTAAGCAAGGTTCTTCTTACGCAACCAACCTTACAACAACTCCACAAAAGGTATATGTTGGTAGCGGTTCAACTAAAGAACTCAGCTTCTACGCTGATCTTAGAAACTTAGAGAAGGGCAATTACGACCTACGTATTAGCTATGTAAGCAACGGTAAGTGGACTGAAATGGAGCAAAGCGCAGGCCGCATGACTATCAGCAGCCGTTCAACAGGTGCTAAGGTGGTAGCTACTTCAGCTCTTCCAACCGTTACTACATTCGTTGGCGAGGCTGTTAGAATCGAAGTTCCTGTAATGAACGCAGGCGATGCAGACTTCAATGGCACCATCGAAATGCGTGCTAATGGTACTGTTATCTCTGGTGGCGAAGTTACATTGAACGCTGAAGAGCGTGCAACACTTGCATTCAGCACTAACACAAGAAACTTCCAAAGCTTGAAGGCAGGTACATATAACTTGACAATTACTTATGGAAATGGTCAAAGTGTAACCTATGGTAACTCTGCAAACTTAGGTACTCTCATCATCAAGTCTAAGCAACAACCTGCTACTGCAACTGGTGATGTAAGACTAAACTCTGCATTCTTCTATCAGAATGGCCAGTATGTAGGTTCTAAGTACAGCACTGTTTCTAAGAATGCTGACCTCACTATCAGAGCATACCTCTATTCTTCAAACGGCTTCAAAGGTGCTGTTAAGTTGTTTATTACCGACTCTTACGGCAAGACATCGGGCAGCAGCGCAGCTCACGAAAGCGTTAAGAACATTCAAATGGATAAGTATGGCAGCGGTTATGTTGAGTTTACAGTTAAGCAAAGCGAACTTACAAGCAGCCGTTACTATGTAAACCTCGTTTATAACGATGGTAAGAAGGACATCTGCAGAACTTGGGACGGCGTTGCTTTCTATGTAAGCGCATACGATTCTTACTACGGTACAACTACAAACACCTATCCTGGCGACAAGGGTACAGTAGTAAATGTAAACGGAGCTAAGTTCGGCGACAAGTACATTGCAGTAGGTGCAAACAACGATAACCTCGTTGCTGGCGAAACAAACGGCATCGGAACTATTGCTGTTCAAAGCGCAAGCCTCTACCCAACAGTAGCAAGCGAGACAATAACCATAGCAACTGCTGAAGCAGGTATGGCTAATATCTTCAGCGCTGCTGGTGCTAAGGTAGCTGAAATCTCTCTCAAAGAGGGTAACAACACTATTGCAGTGTCTCAGTTTACACCTGGCGTTTACTTCGTAAAGGTTGCTAACAAGACCTTGAAGTTCGTTAAGAAATAATCCAGTATAAACTATATTAAGATTGGTTCTGAATTTTTATATAGGTCCCGAAGGTTGGAATTGTCCGACTTTCGGGACTTTCTTTTGCACCTAAATCATCTCCCCCACTATCTGGAAACACATTATTGATGCACCGAAAAAGTCGATGCAGCATGCTCGTCTTCACATGAATTTAAATTCATATTCTAACGCTTAAACTGCTGTAAAGATTACAACACAAAACAGTAGTATCGCTTTCGTTTTCTAAAAGAGCCTGTTTTGCGTTGCAATATAGGCTCTTTTGCCGTGCAAAACAGGCACTTTTGCAACGCAAAACAATGGGTTTTGCAACGCATTGACAGCCTGATAGTTACACCATGGGTACTGAATGGGTAGTTATTGGAACTATTACAGCCTTTTTTTAACCTTATAAATGAAGTTTTGTTATTATAATAAGGTGGTACAAAACAAATATGCTTTAATAACTATTATTTTTACAAAACTAATGTAAACAAAATCTATTTTTTTACTTTCAAAGTTGCATTGTTCGCAATAAATATTTATATTCGCAAACGTAATGCGAGATTTTATACATCATCACAAACATCAGCACATTATACAATCCTCGCAAATGTCATAAGTTACAAGAGAGAATTAAACGAGAGTTACATTAATTTATTTTATCATCATGAACAGAAAAGGTTATATTAAAACCGTTTGCGGGTGCATTCGGCACATGGAAGAGTTGGGTATCCACGACAAATTAAAAGTCATAAAATATAATTACCTATCTTTCGAAAGATTCTTTCTACTTTAGAAAGATACAAAACCAGTCTTAATACAGGGCATATTCCACGTGTAAAGATAGCATGCGAGTACGCTATGCATAGGGTCTTGCGTACTCACAGCTACCATAACATTCGTGAGATGTGCATTAAACAAAAAATCATTAAACTTAGCTATTTATGAAAAAGCATTTTTCGTTTCTTACGCTCCTACTTGGAATGAGCGTAACAACAGTAGCTGCGCCTATCCAACCACAGAAGGCTAAGCAGTTAGCAGAGAACTTCTTCAAAGGCTCTAAGAACGGTGGAGCAAAGCTGAAGATGAGTTATCAAGCACAAGACGACACTAAAAGTGGTAACAGTCTTTACTATGTTATCAACAGAGGCGATAACCAAGGTTTCGTAGTTGTATCTGGAGATACACGTACGCGTGCTATTTTGGCTTACTCTGACAAGGGCTATCTCGATGAAGAAGCTATCCATAGCCACCCTTCTATCAACGGTATGTTCATCGAATTTGCCGAGCAAATCGAGTGGGCACAGCAGAATATAGAAGACAAACCATCTGAATCTTATAAGTTATTGGCTGCTCGTAACGACTTCAAAGAGCCACGCCACCTTATCGAACCATTATTGGTGGTAGAGAAAAGCAATCGTAATGTAAACCGTGCGACACCTATTAGCTGGGGACAAGACTGGCCTTTCAACCTCTATAGTCCTAATATTGTTGACAACGGACGTAGATATAAGACTGTATCTGGCTGTGTTGCAACGGGTATTGCAACCGTTATGCGTTGGCACGCATGGCCTGCTCGCCCACAGGGATATACCTCTTATACATGGGAATCTACAGGCAAAAGAATGGCCATTAACTATGATGAGCAGCCTGCTTACGACTGGAATAACATGCCAGAAGGTGTAGATGCTTACGGAAGAGACAACAGAACAGGTAGAGAAATAACCGAAGCTCAAGCTGATAACATCGGTCGTTTGTTGCGCGATGTAGGCTATGGTGTTAAGATGGACTTCGGTCCTGCAGAGACAGGAGGTAGTGGTACATTCCTTTATTTGGCTCCTACTACATTAGTAAACAACTTCGGTTACGATGCAAGATTGCAGTTCTTAACTCGTTCACGTTTCTCTGACGCTGCATGGTGGGCTGGTATTCAAGACGAATTAACCAACTACGGACCTGTTGTTTACGTTGGTTATTCAAGAGGCGGAGGCCATTGTTTCGTTGTAGACGGACTTGCAGAGCAGAATTATGTGCACGTTGATTGGGGTTGGAACTATAACTCTAACTGCTGGACTTCAATCGATGTTCTCGAGCCAGGTGGCGACCATGGCATCGGCGGAGGCATTGGTGCATTCAACCGCAACCATCAAATGTTACGCTATTTGAGACCTAATGGCGATGTAAATCCTAACCCAAATCCAGAGCCTAACCCACAGCCTAACCCTGAAGAAGAGAATCTATTCTCTATCGTTAGAACTGTTTCGCCAGCTCAATTCTATCAAGAAGCTGACCAACGTATGACTGTTTCTGTTAAGAATATCAGCAATGCTTCATACAATAACTACTTCAAACTCGTTGCTGTTAAGCAAGGTTCAAGAAATGCAACCAACCTTACAACAACTGCTAACACGATGTATGTTCGAAGCGGAGCAACTAAAGATATCAACTTCTACGCTGATCTTAGAAACTTAGAAAAGGGCAATTACGACTTATACATTAACTATTTAAGCGACAATCAATGGAAAGAAGTGAGCGAAACTGCAGGCCGTATCACCATCAGCAGCAGATCAATAGGTTCTAAACTAATCGTTACTTCACCACTTAATACCATCTCTACCTATGAAGGAGAGGCTGTTAGAATAGAAGTTCCAGTGATGAATGATGGCGACGAAGACTACAATGGCAGAATAGATTTGCGTGCAAATGGCACCTCTATATCTGGTGGTAACCTCAAAATGATAGCTGGTGACAGACTAACTCTTGCATTCAGCACGAACACAACAAACTTCCGTAAGTTGCGTCCAGGTACTTATACATTGACAATTACTTATGGAAATGGACAGAATATGACTTATGGTAACTCAGCAAACTTAGGTAAACTCGTTATCAAGTCTAATGAAAGCCCTTACTATGCAAGCGGTGATGTAAGACTAAACTCTGCATTATTCTATCAGAATGGCAAGTATGTAGGTTCTAAGTACAGCACTATTTCAAAGAATGCGGACCTCACTATTAAAGCATATCTATATTCTTCAAACGGCTTCGAAGGCCCTGTTAAGTTGTTTATCACCGACTCTTACGGCAAGACATCGGGCAACAACGCTGCGCTGGAAAGCGTTAAGAACATCAAGATAGACAAGAATGGCAACGGATACGTTGAGTTTAACGTTAAGCAAGCTGACCTTACAAGCAGCCGTTACTATGTAAACCTCGTTTATAACGATGGTAAGCAGAACGTTTGCAAGAGCTGGGACGGCATCGCTTTCTATGTAAATACAAAGACATCGTACAACAATTCAACTGCAAACTACTATCCAAGCGATAAGGGTATTACAGTAAATGTAAACGGAATCAAGTGCGGTGAAACTTACATGCCTGTTGGTGCAAACGAAGAAAACCTCGAAGTGGGCACAACAGATGGTATCGAAAACATCGCTGTTGAGAGCATTAGCGTCAACCCAACTGTAGCAAGCGAAACTATAACCATAGCAACTACAACAGCTGGAATGGCTAATATCTTCAGCGCAACAGGTGCTAAGGTAGCAGAGTTCTCTCTCAAAGAGGGTAACAACACTATTGCAGTATCTCAGTTTACACCTGGCGTTTACTTCGTGAAGGTGGCAAACAAGACCATGAAGTTCATCAAAAAGTAATTCAGTATAAAATATATTAAGATTGGTTCTGAATTTTTATATAGGTCCCGAAGGTTGGAATGGTCCAACTTTCGGGACTTTCTTTTACACCTAAAAAACCACCCCAACAACTTCAAACCGCACTGCGAACCTTCTGAAAAAACCGACACAGCATGCCAACATAAACATGAATTTTAATTCATATTCTAACGTTGAAACTGCTGTAAAGATTACAACGTAAAACAATAGCATCGCTTTCGTTTTCCAAAAGAGCCTGTTTTGCGTTGCAATATAGGCTCTTTTGCCGTGCAAAACAGGCACTTTTGCAACGCAAAACAATGGGTATTGCAACGCATTGACAGCCTGATAGTTACACCATAGGTATTCTATGGGTAGCATTTGGAACTATTACAGTATTTTTATAACCTCGTTCGTAATATTTAACCATAGTATGTATGCAGAATTAAACAGCCAAAATTATGGAATTATAACATCAGTAAAAGTTCTATAAATATTATATCTTTTTCCTTTGAAAAAGTTGCATTATTAATAATAAATGTATATATTTGCGAATGTTTTGCGAGATATTAGTCATCATCATGACCATCATCTAAATTTATAATCTTCGCAATTGTCATAAGATACGAGAGAGTTTAAAACGAGAGTTACATCAATTTAATTTATCATCATGAAGAGAAAAGCTTACATTAAAACCGTATGCTGGTAGCATTCGGCACTTGGGAGAGTTGGGTATCCATGACCGATAGAAAGTCATAAAATATATTTATCTATCTTTCGGAACAATCTTTTTGCTTAGAAAGATACAAAACCAATCTTAAAACAAAGCATATTCACATGCCATTAAGCATGCGAACACGTTATGCATAGGGTCTGATTTGTCCGTTGCTATGGGAATATTGTGATGCGCTTTAAACAAACAATCATTAAACTTAGCTATTTATGAAAAAGCATTTTCCGTTACTTACGCTTCTATTTGGATTGAGCGTAACAACAGTAGCTGCGCCTATTCAACCACAAAAGGCAAAGCAGTTAGCAGCAAATTTCTTCGGAAATAGTTCTAAAAACAATAGAGCTCCGTTGAAGATTAGTTATCAATCACAAGGCAATGCAACTACTGGCAACAGCCTTTACTACGTCATCAACAAAGGCAACGACCAAGGTTTCGTCGTTATTTCAGGCGATACGCGTACACGCGCAGTCTTGGCTTACTCTGAAAAAGGACATCTAAATGAAGAAGATATCCTTAATCATCAATCGATTCAAGGCATGTTTATCGAGTACGAAGAACAGATAGAATGGGCCATACAAAACGTTAAGGACGTTCCATCTGAATCGTATAAGATGCTCGCTGCACGTCAAGACTTCAAAGAACCACGTCATATTATCGAACCATTATTGGAAGTAAGAAAGAGCAACCGTGCTCAAAAGCGCGCTACTCCAATCAGTATGGGACAGCGTTGGCCTTTCAATCTTTACAGTCCAACGATGGTTAACCACTATAATGAATCTGAAAAAACAGTAGCAGGCTGTGTAGCTACTGGTATCTCTACCGTACTTCGTTGGCACGAATGGCCCGCTCGTCCAAAGGGATCTACCGAATATACATGGAGAAGTACAGGCAAAAAGATGAGCATTAACTACGATGAGCAGCCTGCTTACGACTGGAACATCATGCCAGAAGGTATTGATGCAAAAGGCAACGACCGCGTAACTGGTCAGAGAGTTACCGAAAACCAAGCCGACAACATCGGTCGTTTGTTGCGCGATGTAGGCTATGCCGTACAAATGAACTTTGGTATTTCATCAACAGGAGGTAGTGGAGCAATTCTTTTCAATTCTGTTCCTACATTGATAGAGAACTTCGATTACGATGGCAGACTGGAATGTTTAACACGTACTAACTACTCTAACGACGCTTGGTGGGCTGGTATTCAAGACGAATTGAATAACTATGGCCCTGTCGTATATGGTGGACAATCAAGCCGCGGAGGCCATTGCTTCGTGATAGACGGCCTCGCTGAGAACAGATACGTACACGTTGACTGGGGTTGGAACTACGCTTCCAACTGCTGGAGCTCTATTGATGTGCTCGAACCAGAAAGGCAATACGATGGCGGAGGCGTTGGAGCGTTCAACCGTCACCATCAGATGTTGCGCTATTTGAAGCCATCTGACGGTACAAAATTCGAACAAATCACTTTAGTTGGTGGCTTATCTCAGACCAGATATCAGAAGGAAAGAAACCAAAGCATCTCTATTAGAATTAAGAATCATCGCACTCAAGCATTCTATGGAGCATTCCGTTTGTTAATCAGCAAGGCTGGAAGAAACGACTATAGAACTTTAGAGCAGTCATATAACATGTTTATTGATGGAAACGGAGAACGCGATTATCAATTCTTAGTAGACCTTTCTGGTTATCAAGAAGGTACTTATGACATTCGCGTAAGCTACTCTAAAGATGAAAGAAAATGGGTTGAAATCAGCCAAAATGCTGGTCAAATCACTATCGGAAACGCTAAACCAGAGCCTAAACCAGAGCCAACTCCTGAAATAAAAGACCAGTTCTCTATCGCAAAACAGTGCGAACAAACTGCCTTTAGCCAAGAAGCTGGACAGAAAATAGCTATCGGTGTGAACTACACAGGTACACAAGGCTACTACGATTACCTTAAACTTGTAGCTAAAAAAGAGGGCGGAAACGGCGAATACGACCTTGGTAAGTCGGCTTCAAAGGTTTATATAGACAAGAACGGAAGCAAAACTGTTGTGTTCTATGCAGACTTTAGCAAGGTGCAAAGAGGCAAATACGACTTGCGTATTAGCTATGTTAGCAACGGAAACTGGAAGGAAATCGATGCAAGTGCGGGCCAAATCACTGTTAATAATAAGGCTATTGGCGCTCGTATCGTAGCTACTGCAGTGCTTCCTACACTCTCTACCTTCGAACAAGAGGCGGTTAGAGTTGAAATTCCTGTAGCTAACCAAGGCGATGAAGACTTCAATGGCAAAATCCAATTGCTTGCTAACGGCTCTCCTATCGCTGAAGGTACTCAATCAATCAAGAGCGATGCCGATGCTATGCTCGTATTTACAACTAACACTACAGCCTTCAACAGACTGAAAGCAGGTGAATATACATTGACAGTAGCTTATGGAAATGGTCAAAGAGTAATGTATGCTAACACAGCAAACTTAGGCAAACTCATCATCAAATCTAAGCAACAGCCTACTCCTTCAGTCGGTGATGTAAGAATAAACTCTGCTTTCTTCTATCAGAATGGTAGATATAAGGGTTCTAAGTACTGCACTGTTTCAAGAAATTCTGACCTCACTGTAAAGGCTTATCTATACTCTTCAAACGGCTTTGACGGTCCTGTTAAGGTGTTTATGAGCGACAGCTACGGCAGCAAAGCGGCTACAAACAACGCTCTCGAGGTAGTTAAGAACGTCAAGATTGACAAGCATGGCAGCGGATATGTTGAAGTTTCATTCGACAAGGCACACCTTACTGGCAGCCGTTACTATATCAATGTAAGCTACAACGATGGTACTAAGGATATCTGCAAGACTTATGATGCGATTGCATTCTACGTAAGTTCTTACTACAATTCATACAATAACGATGGCGCAAACAATCAAAGCGACAAGGGATTCACTGTATATGTAGACGACTTTACAGATGGTTTTACATACATTCCTGTAGGTGCTGAAGAGAAGAACCTCGTTGTTGGCGAAGCTACAGCTATCGAAACTATCGACGTTCAGGGCGTTAGCCTATTCCCAACTGTAGCAACCGAGAATATAACTATCGCTACTGCTGAAGCTGGTATGGCTTACATTTACAGCACAACTGGTGCTAAGGTGGCTGAAATAGTACTCAAAGAAGGTAACAATACCGTTGCTGTTTCTCAGTTTACACCTGGCGTTTACTTCGTGAAAGTGGCTAACAAGACTTTGAAGTTCATCAAGAAGTAATCCTTTAAAATACTAATTTAAGATTGGTTCTGAATTTTTATATAGGTCCCGAAGGTTGGTTTTGTCCGACTTTCGGGACCTTCTTTTATCTCCGAAACAATACATCAGTAAACTAAAATCACAGCATCAATATTCCGAAAAACGATGTTTTGCGCGCACACACAGATATGAATTTAAATACATCGTAGTACTTCATATCAACTGTAAACATTACAACACTTAATGGTAGTGGCGCTTTCGTTTTCTAAAAGAGCCTGTTTTGCGTTGCAATATAGGCTCTTTTGCCGTGCAAAACAGGCACTTTTGCAACGCAAAACAATGGGTATTGCAACGCATTGATAACGTGATAGTTACACCATAGGTATTGTATGGGTAGCATTTGTAACTTTTCCAGTGTTTTTATAAGCCCTCTGATGCACTTTCATCGTCGTAAAAAGGCAGTAAAAAACAGATAAGATTTAATTACTATTATATTTACAAAACTTATAGAAACATTTATTATTTTTCACTTTGCAAAGTTGCATTATTCATAAGAAATGCATAAATTTGCGTTAGAAAAATAAGGTTTACACTAACGTAACAACCATCGTCTAAATGTATAACCTTTTCAGATGTCATAAAATATAAGAGGTTTTTAAAGAAAGTTACATTATTTTTATTTCAAAACGTAGATTAAAAAGCAGAAAGAAAATCCGCTTGAGAAAACCAATCGGTACTTAGGAAAGCTCAGTATTCATGCCCCATAAAAGGGGCATTGAATACTTTATCCAATTTGATGAGACACATTTTTCAGTGTAGAAAGAGGTAGAATCAGTCTATATACAGGGCATTTCGCACATGTAAAAAAGCACGCTGGGAACGGAACACATAGGTGGTTTTGTCCTCTCAACTATGGTAACATTCGTGGAATGCACTTTCAACAAACAATCATTTAACTTAACTATTTATGAAAAAGCATTTATCGTTTCTTACGCTATTACTCGGATTAAGTGTAGCAACAGTAGCTGAGCCTATTCAACCGCAGAAGGCTAAGCAGTTAGCAGAGAACTTCTTCAATGTCTCTAAGAGTAAAAAAGCACGGTTGAAGATGAGTTATCAATCGCAAAACAACGCTTCAACAAGCACCCGTCCGTACTATATCATCAACCGAGGCAACAACCAAGGCTTCGTTGTAATATCGGGCGACACGCGTACGCGCGCCGTTTTGGCATACGCTGATAAAGGTTATCTCGACGAAGAACTTATCGAAAGCAATCCCGCAATGAGTGGATTGTTCAACGATTTCGTCGATCAAATAGAGTGGGCACAGCAGAATTTGGAAGACATACCCTCTGAATCGTATCAGAAACTCGCAAGGGCTACGAGATATCACGATGTAATACCTATTATAGAACCATTACTTGAAGTTGAGAAAAGTAATCGTAAAATCAGACGAAAATCGCCCATCAGCTGGGGAGAACTATATCCTTTCAACCTCTATTGCCCTTATTATACAAAAGAAGGTAAACGTACCAAATCTATAACAGGCCCCGTTGCAACTGCTCTTGCAACTGTGATGCGCTGGCACGAATGGCCTGCCCGTCCCAAAGGATCTATACAATATCTATGGGAAAACACGGGTGATACGATGCGTTTAAACTACGACGAGCAACTAGAATACGACTGGAAGAACATGCCTGAAGGTATAGACTACAAAGGAATAAACCGCGAAACAGGTCAGAAAGTAACCAATATTCAAGCTGAGAATATTGGTCGTCTACTGCGAGATGTGGCATATGGTGTGAAAACAAACTTTGACGTTCCTTCTTATGGTGGTAGCAGTGCAAACCTATTTGATGCTCCTAAGACATTGGTTGAGAACTTTAACTACGATAAAGGAGTCCAATTGTTGAGACGTAGCAACTTCTCTTACTCTGTATGGATGGCTGGAATTAAAGACGAATTAACCAATTATGGACCTATAGTATATAGTGGATCCTCAAGATATGATACTGTTTGCTTCGTTATTGACGGCCTTGCTGAAGATGGTTATGTACACATTGATTGGGGAGAAAATAGCTATTCTAACTGCTGGACAGATATTAATATAATAGAATATACTGCTAAAGGACTTGGCATAGATCCTCTTCGATTCGATAGAAACCACTATATGCTACGATATTTAAAGCCAAATGATGGTATTAAACCACAACCGGTAGTAGAAGAAAAGGTCAAATTATCAATCGCAAGGGGTTGTACACCAGCTCAATTTTACAGAGATAATCAACAATATTTTACCATTTCTCTGAAGAATACCAGCAAAACGAAATATCATTACTACCTCAAACTCTCTTTTGTTAAGGAGGGATCAAACGCTGAAACAAAAAGTATAACTACCAGACATGCATCTCTTATTGAAGGCGGAGAAACTAAAGAAGTCGACTTCTACACTGATTTTAGCAACTTTGAGACTGGCAATTACAAGTTACGCATTAGCTATAGAGTCGATGGAAAATGGGTAGCAATAGACGAAAGTGCTGGCATTATCAACATTAAAGAATATCCAGTAGGTCCTCATATTGTAACTACAACTACTCCATCTAACGTTTATACCTATGTGGGAGAAGCTGTTAAGATGGAACTTCCTGTTAAAAATATTGGAAAAGAAGACTATAATGGTAAGATTGAACTACTTGCAAATGGTATTACTATCGCCACTGACAGCATTGCAATTAAGGCTGGCCAATGGGCAGAACTTGCGTTCAACACCAACAACAAAAACTTCCTCAGCTTACAGCCAGGTGATTATAAACTATCAATAGCTTACGGCAACGGAAAGAAGATTATATATCATAACTCGGAGAACTTATGTTCTTTGATTATCGATCCACGGCAAAAGCCAGCTCCTGCTATGGGTAATGTAAGACTTTACTCGGCTATTTTCTATCAAAAAGATAAGTATGTAGGCAGCAGACATTGCACTGTTGCAAAGGGAGTTGACCTTAACGTGAAGGCGTATCTATACTCAACAAGAGGCTTTAAAGGCTTTGTTAAAATCTTTATCACCGACTCTTACGGAAGCAAAGAAGCTAAGATATCAGCTCTTGAAAGTGTTAAGCATGTCCAAATAGATAAGTATGGAAGCGGATTTATAGAATTTAAGGTGAACCACACAAAGCTTACAGACAAACGTTACTATGTAAATATTCTCTACATAGAAGGCGATAAGGAAGTTTGCAGGACTTGGGACTGCGTGCCATTCTACGTGGGTTCTAAAGTGAAATATACTGGTGCAACCAATAATAACGATTCAGACGACGAAGGAATTGTAGTAAATGTAGACGAATTACCACAGCAACCTGCCTACATTCCTGTAGGTTTTGATGAGCGTAATCTTGAAGTAGGCACTACAAATGGCATTGAAACTGTGGGCGTCCAGAGCATTAGTATTCAGCCAACTGTTGCAAACGAGCATGTAACTGTCGCAACAACAGAAGCTGGCACAGCTACCATCTACAGCGCAACAGGTGCAAAGGTGGCTGAAATAGCACTCAAAAAAGGTAGCAATACCATTGCTGTTTCTCAGTTTACACCAGGTATTTACTTCGTGAAGGTGGCTAATCAGACTTTAAAGTTCATCAAGAAGTAATGCACTAAAACACGATATTAAGACTGGTTCTATACTTTTTCATGCGTCCCGAAGGTTGGATTCGTCCGATCTTTGGGACATTCTTTTATGCCCAAATCAACGCTCGAACCAGCACAAATCACAGCTTCGAAATTCCGAAAATACCGATGCCACTTGCCCATATATACATGTATATAAATCCATCTACACACAGCCAAAACTCAATAAATATAACAACGCAAAACAATACTGCCGCTTTCGTTTTCCAAAAGAGCCTGTTTTGCGTTGCAATATAGGCACTTTTGCCGTGCAAAACAGGCTCTTTTGCGATGCAAAACAATGGGTATTGCAACGCACTGATAACAAGATGGTTACGCTATACATATTCAACAAATAAGCGAGAGAGCCTCAACAGCCCTTTTCTTGCATATATATACAATAAAAGCCACGCCCCAAACGGAGCGTGGCTTTATCGTTAATGTGGGTTATTCTTAGTAAGAACGTGCGATAATAACACGATGTTTAGCAGGCTTTCCGCTCACCATGTCAACGCCTTCGGTTTGTTCAAACATGAACGGAACGCAACGAATGGTTGCCTGCGTCTCTTCTTTAATCTTCTCTTCAGTCTCTACTGTACCGTCCCAGTGGCACAAATAGAAGCCACCGTCCTTTACTTTCTCTTTAAATTCGGCATAATTGTCGCACTCATGTATATTTGCGTTGCGGAAATCCAATGCCTTTTTGAAGATGTTAGCCTGAATATCGTCGAGCAAACTCTTTATGCGCTCAACGATACCGTCGAACGATACGCTTTCTTTTTCTAATGTATCGCGACGCATAATCTCCACAGTGTTGTTCTCTAAGTCGCGTCCGCCCATTGCTAAACGCACAGGAACGCCCTTGAGTTCGTAGTCGGCGAACTTGAAACCAGGTCGTTTGTTGTCGCAATCGTCGTACTTTACGCTGATGCCGAGCTTACGAAGCTCGTCGATAACAGGCTGAAGCTTCGCCGAAATAGCCGCTAACTGCTCGTCACCCTTAAAGATTGGCACGATAACAACCTGTATTGGAGCAATCTTTGGAGGGAGTACAAGACCGTTGTCGTCCGAGTGTGTCATGATGAGCGCACCTACAAGGCGAGTACTTACACCCCATGATGTAGCCCAAACGTATTCTGGTTTGTTCTCCTTATTAAGGAAAGTAACGTCGAACGACTTAGCAAAGTTCTGACCAAGGAAGTGCGATGTGCCGCTCTGTAGCGCCTTTCCGTCTTGCATCATCGCCTCGATGGTGTATGTATCCAACGCTCCTGCGAAGCGTTCGGTCTCGCTTTTCACGCCCTGCACCACAGGAATGGCGAGCCATTGTTCGGCAAAGTCGGCATAAACCTTAAGCATTTTCTTTGCTTCATCTACTGCTTCTTCGCGTGTTGCATGCGCTGTGTGGCCCTCTTGCCATAGGAATTCCGATGTACGGAGGAAAGGACGGGTACGCATTTCCCATCTCATTACGTTGCACCACTGGTTGCACATCAATGGTAAATCGCGATATGAGTGTATCCAATTCTTATAAGTGTTCCATATAATGGTCTCGCTTGTTGGGCGAATGATAAGTTCTTCTTCAAGCTTAGCAGCTGGGTCCACCTCTACTCCACCCTCTTTCTCGTTAGAACGGAGGCGATAGTGTGTAACCACGGCACACTCTTTGGCAAATCCTTCTACGTGTTCAGCTTCGCGAGAAAGGAAGCTCTTCGGTATAAGAAGGGGGAAATAAGCATTCTGTGCACCTGTTTCTTTAAACATTTTGTCTAACTGTGCTTGCATCTTTTCCCATATAGCGTAACCGTAAGGCTTAATTACCATACAGCCACGGACGGGCGATTGCTCGGCTAATTCAGCCTTAACAACCAAGTCGTTGTACCACTGTGAGTAGTTCTCAGCACGCTTGGTAAGATGTTTTAGTTCTTTTGCCATAATCTATATTAACTTTTTCTTATTATTCATTACTATAGGTTAATTCCCCAACGGAATAGGAATTTTCCTCCATTTTGTTTACGCAATAGGCGTAACTTTGTGCAAAATTACAAAAAAATGTTGGCAAACGACATATTAAAATCAAAATAGTTGTATCTTTGTTTTGCAAGTAACGACTAATCGTCAAGCAAGTTCAACAGGATAACAGCGGTAAGTCGTTTAGCTTACAGAGAGCATATATTAAAGTAAAATAATTAAAGTTATACGCATTATGAAGAATTTAAAGACAATAGCAGCTGGACTTTGTGTCGCTACTCTCGTATCAAGTTGTGCAACAAACCAACAAACTTATGGTGCAGCAGGCGGAGGAGCAGGTGCCGTTCTTGGCGGTATCGTGGGCAATGTAATTGGTAAAAACACGAAAGGCACTATGATCGGTGCTGCAATTGGAGCCGCAGTAGGTGCTGGAACAGGTGCTATCATCGGTCGTCACATGGACAAAGTGAAGCAACAAACCCAATCACAGGTGGACAATGCAAAGATTGAAACAGTTAAAGATGCTAACGGTTTCGATTGTGTCAAGGTTACTTTCGACTCTGGAATCCTCTTCGCACTCAACAGTTCTACCCTCAATGCTTCTGCAAAAAATGACTTAACAAAGTTCGCTGGCGTTATGAAGCAGAACAACGACTGCGACGTTGCCATTCAAGGATACACCGATGCATCGGGTAACGACGATATAAATATTCCACTATCAGAGCGTCGTGCTAAGGCGGTATCGTCTTTCTTGCGTAGCAATGGCGTATCTTCAAGACAGATTCGCACCGTTGAAGGACTCGGTAGTTCAAACCCTATTGAGAACAAACGCATCAGCCAAGCCAACCGAAGAGTAGAGGTTTACTTGTACGCTTCTAAGGAAATGATTGACAAGGCCAATAAAGGTCGCTTGTAATTACATAAGGTAAATTTGACTAATATATCTACAAAAAGGGCGCGTTCCTCTTTCGGAGCGCGCCTTATTTTGTGTGTTTGGAAGAACACAACATGGGGTGTAGCAAGTTGATGAATATTCTTTTCATGCTTATTACACCTTACAATTATTTTTAATATGGGCAGAAAATAAGTATGTAATACATGTAGCTACAAAGGAATAAACCCACTCCTTCTTTGTAAAGAAAATATCAATGAAAAACGATAGCATCGGTTTCGCATTGCAAAAGAGCCTATATTGCAAGGCAAAAGGGCCTGTTTTGCCGTGCAAAAGAGGCTGTTTTGCAATGTAAAACAAGGGGTATTGCAATATGCTGATAACGAGTATGTTACACAAAAGATACGCTTCTGTAAAATGTTTACAATTTTACAGAAGCGTTATTGCCTTTATCGTTAAAAATGAAAACGAATATTTTAAGGAACGAAAGCCTAATTTGACCACTCGAATACAAGGACTTCCGATTCTGAAAAGCACAACTCTTCCCCACCCTAAAGCAGACTTCTGCTGTGCTTTCGCTATCTTTACATGAGCATTGGAACTACGAAACGGGCCAGACAATAGCCGCCTCCAATGAGCCAACAATAGATAATGGCTGCCAACAAGAAGGGTTTAAAACCTGCTTTCTTAAACTTATCTATGCTTGTTTCTGCTCCCAATGCCGTCATAGCCATTGTCAAAAGGAAGGTGTCTAAGGTTACAATGCCTTTCACAACTGGCTCGGGCAACAGGTTAAAACTATTGAAACAGATTACAAGTAGGAACATTATGGCAAACCAAGGCACCTGTATTTTGCTCTTCTTACCCTCTGTCTGTTCGCGATTGGCAACGTCTTTTGCCACAAAAAAGGCGATAACGAGTAGCACAGGAACCAACATCATAACACGAATCATTTTTACTATGATGGCATTATCGCTGATTGCGGCTCCCATTGCATTGCCTGCTCCTACCACGTGGGCTACTTCGTGTATGGTAGAACCAGCGAAAATGCCCATCTGTTGAGCGGGCAAATCGAACACGCCAGCACGATAAAGAACGGGATAAAGGAACATGGAGAGGGTGCCAAAGATAACTACTGTGGCTACGGCAACAGCAGTTTTGTAGGGCTTCGGACGTATTGCGCCGTCCACACCCATAACGGCTGCCGCTCCACAAATGGCACTTCCGCAGGCTGTAAGCAACGCTATGCTGCGGTCCATCTTTAGCAATTTGCCCACGAAAAGGCCGAGCAGAATGGTTACGGTTACTACAATGGCATCGATAATGATGGCTGGTAAGCCAACAGCGGTGATGTCTTGGAAGGTTAATTTAAAGCCGTACAGAATGATACCGAAGCGTAAAATACGTTTCGAACAGAATACAATACCAGGTGTCCACGTCTCTGGCAGGTTGTTTCTTAGGCTGTTAGCGTAAAGCATACCAAGGATAATACCGATTATCATTGGCGAAAACGACAGGGTTTTGGCAAACTCCATGTCGCCGAGATAAAAGGCAGCACATGCAAAAAGTGCCATTAAAAGGACTCCATGAAGCATGCTACTGCGTTGTTCTGTAAGTTTCATATATGTTGTTTTATTACTTGTTATTCGCTCTTTGCAGGCTTATTTCTGAGTCGAAAAAGTATCATAACACGGTTTTATTGCTGCAAAGGTACAGAAAAATCAATAACTCGGTTATACAGAACGACAATTATTTAACATCTTCTACCTACCCTTTGCACCTCCATTGTAAAAGAAATAGAAGCCTATCCCCATTATTAGGTATTTTATTAAAGTTTTAAGTAGATTGTGTTTTCCCTACAACGATTTCTTTGTATCTTTGTAGTAGTTAAGTGGCTTTGGGGGTATCAGTCTGCAAGTTGCTAATACCTGCCATCGCATTACTTTTGTTTTAAAGGACAAGATTATGAAGTTATCAGAACTGAAGACAGGCGAAACTGGCATCATTGTTAAGGTTTCGGGACATGGAGGCTTCAGAAAACGAATTATAGAGATGGGGTTTATCAACGGAAAAGAGGTGAAAGTACTCCTCAATGCTCCGCTGCAAGACCCTGTGAAATACCGCATTATGGGCTACGAGGTAAGCCTCCGACACAGCGAAGCGGACCTGATTGAGGTGATGGCTGTGGACGCAACGCCTCGTAACACAATGGATAACACTCAATACAACCCCGCTATTGAGGCCGACCCTACCGACCCTTTTGACCCCGCACTCACGCCCGACGAGGCTGTGAAAGTGGCCAACCGAAAGCACCACACCATCAATGTGGCGCTCGTGGGCAACCCTAACTGCGGCAAAACATCGCTCTTTAACTTTGCTTCGGGGGCGCACGAACGTGTCGGAAACTACTCGGGCGTTACGGTAGATGCCAAGTATGGCTACACCGATATGCTGGGCTACCACTTCGAATTGGTCGATTTGCCAGGCACATATAGTCTTTCTGCTTACAGTCCAGAGGAACTTTACGTGCGCAAACAAATCGTTGAGAAAACACCAGACATCGTTATCAACGTTATCGATGCATCGAACCTCGAGCGTAACCTCTACCTTACTACGCAACTAATTGATATGCATGTACCTATGGTATGTGCGCTAAACATGTACGACGAGGTAGAAAACAGGGGCGACAACATCGACTATAAGAAGCTCGGAACGCTGCTCGGAGTGCCTATGGTGCCCACTGTATTCAAGTCGGGAAGGGGCGTTGAGGACCTGTTCAGAACGGTAATACAGAACTATGAGGGCAAAGATGGCGACTCTCTGCTATACCGCCACATTCACATCAACCATGGACACGAACTCGAAAATGGTATTGCCGAAATAAAGGAACACTTGAAACGTGAACCTGATATTAAGCAAAAGTACTCTACGCGCTACCTTGCGATTAAGCTATTGGAGAACGATAAGGAAACTGAAAAGCTTGTTTCTACTTTCTCGGAGGCCAAAGAGATAATGCAACACCGCGACGAAACGGCACAAAGAGTAAAGGAAGAAACGGGTAAAGATAGCGAAACGGCTATCATGGACGCTAAGTATGGTTTCATTCACGGAGCGTTGCAAGAGGCTAAATATACCACAGGCGAAGGTAAAGATACTTATACTACCACTCGCAAAGTAGACAAAATACTAACGAATAAGTATCTGGGCTTCCCGCTTTTCTTCCTCATTCTCTTTGTCATGTTTACTGCAACGTTCACTCTTGGGCAGTATCCTATGGACTGGATTGATGCTGGTGTGGCTTGGATTTCGGAACTTTTAAACAACGTTTTGCCCGATGGTCCAGTGAAAGCCATGCTCGTTGATGGTGCCATTGCGGGTGTTGGAGCCGTTATTGTGTTCCTTCCGCAAATCCTAATCCTATACTTTTTCATCTCGTACATGGAGGATTGCGGCTACATGTCGCGCGCTGCTTTCATCATGGACAGGCTCATGCACAAAATGGGACTGCATGGAAAGTCGTTCATTCCGCTTATTATGGGCTTCGGTTGCAACGTTCCTGCCGTCATGGCAACGCGTACAATAGAGAGCAAACGCAGTCGTTTGGTTACGATGTTGGTATTGCCTATGATGAGCTGTTCGGCTCGCTTACCTATTTATATAATGATAACGGGATCGTTTTTTGCTGCTCAATATCGCTCAACTGTTATGATGGCGCTTTACATTATCGGTATTCTGATAGCGGTATTGCTGGCTCGTCTTTTCTCTAAAACTCTTGTAAAGGGCGAAGATACACCTTTTGTGATGGAACTTCCACCCTACCGTTTCCCTACATGGAAGGCGATAGGACGCCACACTTGGGAGAAAGGTAAGCAGTATTTGAAGAAGATGGGAGGCATCATTCTGGTGGCTTCGGTCATCGTTTGGGCCTTAGGCTACTTCCCATTGCCCGACAATCCCGACATGGGAAAGCAGGAACAGCAGGAGCAAAGCTACATTGGCAGAATAGGAAAGACCATCGAACCTGTGTTCCGCCCGATGGGTTTCGATTGGCGTTTAGACGTTGGTTTGCTTGCTGGTGTGGGCGCAAAGGAGATTGTTGCTTCTACGATGGGCGTGCTATATACCAACAACGACTCGTTCAAAGACGACAATGAGTACAACAATGAAAGCGGTAAATACGAACTATTGCGCCACCAAATGACTGCCGACATTGCGAAACGAAACAACATTTCATACGATGCGGCAAAGCCTTTGGCCACGCTAACGGCTTTCTGTTTCTTGCTTTTTGTGTTGCTCTACTTCCCTTGTGTGGCTACCATTGCAGCCATAAAAGGCGAAACGGGCAGTTGGAAATGGGGCTTGTTTGCTGCCTTCTACACCACAGCATTAGCATGGGTGGTCAGCGCTATCGTCTTCCAAGTGGGCAGACTCTTCCTCTAACAGCACGTACCGAAGGCCCCGCTCCGTGCTAATATGGGTGCGGAGGTGGGTGTATTGTTCTTGTAAAATTAGGTAAAAAACGTCAATTCACCCACTGGAATGGTGCGGATAGTGTAATTATTGTATATCTTTGTAATCTGAAATCTGAAAACTTTGTAATATGAAAAGATATATCTTAGGTGCCATTTGTACCTTTATGGCAGCCACAGCCATCGCTCAAGAGTACCACGGAGAGATGGAACGACTGTATCCCGATAAGGTTAAGACACCTCAAACAAACAAGAAAACAACTCAACCAACTAACAAAACCACTACGACAACGACTGCGGAAGAGGCCACAACACTACTTCCTGAGTTGCAACAGCTAGCCAACGAACTGCTTAAAGGGCATAAAGGCAGCATTATTGCCATCAGACCAAGCACAGGAGAGGTGATATGTTTGGCGACAAACTCGCCCGAAGGACCGAACAACGACCTCGCTATTGCCACCGCTTATGCCCCTGGTTCTACCTTTAAAACGGCTCAAGCGCTGACGTTTCTGTCGGAAGGAATCATCAAGGCCGATACAAAACAAACGTGCTTTGGGGCTTTTCGTGAAGAGAACATCAAGGTGAAGTGCCACAAACACGCCTCTCCGCTGATGCTACGCAGTGCCATTGCCAACTCGTGCAACACTTTTTTCCTAAAGTCTTTCAAGGATATGATTGGCAATAAAGCCAAATATGGCTCTTTCGATGTAGCCATCGAAAAGTGGCATAGCTATATGAAGAGCATGGGATTGGGCGGTCCGCTCGGCATTGATATGCCCGGAGAGAAGGGCGGTTTGCTGCCTACTTCAAACTATTTAGCACGCCGTTACAGGAATGGATGGAGACCATTGACCATTATTTGGACGGGTATGGGACAGGGAGACATCACTGTTACACCGCTTCAGCTTTGCAATCTTGCAGCCTCGATAGCCAACCGTGGCTACTTCTACACACCGCATATTCGTCCTAATACGCCCGAAAATCCGTTGCCAAAACGTTTTCTCGAACGCCACCAAACGCTTGTTTCGGCTGACGCTTATACTCCTGTGATTGAAGGAATGCGCAATGTTGTAACATGGGGAACGGCCCGTGCCATCAATACAAAGGAATTTTCGATTTGCGGAAAGACGGGTACAGTGGAAAACGAGGGCAAAGACCACTCTGCATTTATCGCCTTTGCACCTATGAACAACCCTCAAATTGCCATTTCAGTGTTCATCGAAAACGCTGGATTTGGGGCTGATGTGGCTGCTCCGATGGCCGCAAAGATAATTCATAAAGCACTGAAAAAGTAGGCCCGACTGGCTACTTTGGGTTCCGATAAGACCCATGCACAAACAGCGTATAGCCTCAGCAGCAATGCTATACAGCCTATGCAGCAAAGATGCTGCATGGTTTGCAGTCCGAACGCGAAGCCGTAGCACATAATGTGCAGAGGCTCTGCATTCGGACTTTATCGTTTATATAGTCAGAGAAAGTAGATTTTTTAACGTTCCGATGGTGCTGTTCTTGCTACTTTTTTTTGCTTTTCTCGCAAAACATTCTTACTTTTGTAGGGATAACAAACAACAACAAATGAAAACTGGATTGGTATTAGAAGGTGGCGCAATGCGTGGCTTATTCACTGTGGGTGTCATCGATGTTATGATGGAAAACGGCATCGAATTCGATGGCGCAGTGGGCGTTTCGGCTGGCGCAGCCTTTGGTTGCAACTACAAAACAAAGCAGATTGGGCGTGCAATTCGTTACAATAAGCGCTTCGCAAAAGACCGACGGTATGCCTCTTGGTGGTCGCTCTTCACCACAGGCAACTACTTTAACGCTGAATTTGCCTACCATACGCTGCCCAACGAACTGGATATTGCCGACTTCGAAACCTTCCGTAATAATCCAATGGAGTTCTGGGCGGTGGCCACCAATGTGGGTTCGGGTAAGGCTGTGTACCGAAATCTGAAGACGTTAGACTATGACGAACTGGAGTTTATAAGGGCTTCGGCATCTATGCCGCTTATGTCTAAGGTGGTAAATCTGAACGGACAACGCCTTTTAGATGGTGGTGTGGCCGACTCAATACCGCTCGACTTCTTCCAACGGCAGGGATATGAGCGCAACGTTGTGGTACTAACGCAGCCCAAAGGCTATCGAAAGCGACCCATAAACATTATGCCGCTGATGCGATTACAGCTAAATCACCACCCAAAAATGATAAAAGCACTCGCAGAACGACACATTATGTATAATAAACAGCTCGATTTTGTTCTGCAAGAGGAGCAGGCTGGCCACATATTTGTTATTCGACCACAAGCCGCTCTAAACGTCGGACGCATGACACACAACCCCGAAAAGATGCAAGAAATATACGAAGAAGGACGAAAAGTAGCCACTGCCGAACTGCAAAAGCTACAACAATTCTTGGCAAAATAGCAACATCGAGATTACAAAAAACAACATCAAAACCGAACAATAAATACACAAACACACAGCAATAAAATAATTCTTTTTGGAAAACTTAGACGTCATTGTTTTCCAAAAAATTTTCCAAAAAGAAAAATTTTCGACTCTTTCATTTCGCAAAAGGTTTACTCTTTTTTCTAAATAAGCAAAGAACGTTCGCTTTAAAGCGTATTTTTTATATGCTTATTATCAGTTAGTTACAAAATGCAATGGTCGGTTCAGCTTAAAAAGACAGGAATTTTTTCGCTGGAAAAATTTGTTTTATTCGTTTTCTTTTTCCTACCTTTGCAACAGATAAAGTTTACCAAAACGATATTCAACAATTAAAAACAGAGTGCATCAATAAGGCAACATTAACACCAAATAAATAACAAGGATATACTAAAAAGTTAAGATGAAGAATTTCACCATTACCAAACGTGACGGCTCTAAGGACCGTTTCTCACTCGACAAGATTATGAATGCCATCATAAAGGCATTCGAAAGCGTAGGCGAACCTACCGACCTCGGCACAGTTTCTAAAGTTCTTGCGAACATAGACATTCATGATGACATTAAAGTAGAGGACATTCAAAACCAAGTAGAAGAGGCTTTAATGAAGGAAGGACACTACCATGTGGCCAAAAGCTTCATTGTTTACCGCCACCAACACACCGAAGACAGAGAGGTATTAGAGAAGATGCGCTTCCTAACAGACTACTGTCATGCTGAGAATGCAGCCACTGGATCGAAGTTTGATGCCAATGCTAACGTGGAAAACAAGAACATTGCAACGCTCATAGGCGAACTTCCAAAGCAGGGTTTCATACGTTTAAACCGCCGATTGCTTACCGATCGCATTAAGAAAATGTATGGTAAAGAGGTTTCGGACGAGTATTTGCACTTGTTGAACAACCACTTTATATATAAGAACGACGAGACAAACCTCGCCAATTACTGCGCTTCTATCACCATGTACCCATGGCTTATCGGTGGAACAACGTCGATTGGAGGTAACTCTACAGCCCCAACCAACCTTAAAAGCTTCTGCGGTGGCTTCATAAACATGGTGTTTATGGTGTCAAGTATGCTTGCAGGAGCATGCGCAACACCCGAGTTCTTAATGTATATGAACTACTTTATACAGAAAGAATACGGCAAAGACTACTGGAAAAACCCTGAAAAGGTGGTGGACTTGAGCTTGAAACAACGCACAATAGATAAGATTATAACCGACTTCTTCGAGCAAATCGTGTACTCGTTGAACCAACCAACAGGTGCAAGAAACTACCAAGCGGTGTTCTGGAACATATCGTATTACGACAAGTTCTACTTCGAATCGCTCTTCGATAGCTTCTATTTCCCTGACGGATCGCAGCCCGATTGGGACGGTGTATCATGGCTACAAAAGCGCTTCATGACTTGGTTTAACCAGGAACGCACTAAGGCTGTGCTTACATTCCCAGTTGAAACAATGGCGCTTCTCTCTGAAAATGGTGAATGCCGCGATACCGAATGGGCTGACTTTGCAGCTCAAATGTATGCTGACGGACACAGTTTCTTTACTTATATGAGCGACAATGCCGACTCGTTAAGCTCATGCTGCCGTCTCCGTAATGAGATTCAAGACAACGGTTTCTCGTACACACTCGGTGCAGGAGGCGTATCAACAGGTTCTAAGAGTGTGCTTACCATCAACTTAAACCGCTGCATCCAGTACGCAGTCAATAAGAATCTCGACTACAAAGAGTATCTTTCACACATCATAGACCTTTGTCATAAGGTGCAATTGGCATACAATGAGAACCTGAAAGACTTGCTAAAACACCACATGTTGCCGCTCTTCGACGCTGGATACATCAATATCGACCGCCAATACCTTACCATTGGTATCAACGGACTGGTTGAAGCAGCCGAGTTTATGGGCTTGAATATTACACCTAACAACGAATACAAGGAGTTTGTACAAACCGTCTTAGGGCTTATCGAGACTTATAATAAGCAGTATCGCACGAAGGAAGCCATGTTCAACTGCGAGATGATACCTGCCGAAAACGTTGGTGTGAAGCACGCAAAGTGGGACAAAGCCGATGGATACTTCGTACCACGCGACTGCTATAACAGCTATTTCTATCGCGTAGAAGACAATTCTTTAACGATATTGGATAAGTTCCGCTTGCACGGAGCGCCTTACATAGAACACCTTACAGGTGGTTCGGCACTGCACATGAACCTCGATGAGCATCTCTCACAGGCTCAATACCGCCAGCTAATGCGCGTTGCTGCAGAGGAAGGATGCAACTATTTCACGTTCAACATACCGAATACGGTGTGCAACGAGTGCGGACACATCGACAAACGTAACCTTAAAGAGTGCCCACACTGCCACTCTGAGAACGTAGATTACCTTACCCGAGTTATCGGATATATGAAGCGTGTAAGCAATTTCTCGGCTGCTCGTCAGACAGAAGCAGGCAAACGCTACTACGCAACAAAGGAAAAGTATACAGTATAGGTCCTCAAGCGTGAGGTGCATGAGGGTGCATTTCATTACACCTTCAATGATTTATATTTTCGTTTATAGTGTGTGCATACTGCGTTGAGCAGTGTGCACACCGTTTTAATAAAGGCTTTTTAAATGCTAAAATACGTAGATACCGACATAGTATTCCAAGAATTCCCCGACGAAGTAACGCTGGCCATCAACTTATCGAACTGTCCTTGCCGCTGTCCGGGCTGCCATAGCACCTTCTTATGGAAGGATGTAGGCGACGCTTTAACCCCCGAAGCAATAGAAAAGTTGCTGAACGAGCATGGCGAACGCATTACCTGCATCGGCTTTATGGGTGGCGACAGCGAACCAGAGGCCATCGACCGTTTGGCTGCTTATATGCGAATGCAACACAAGGAGATAAAGGTGGGCTGGTACACTGGCCGCACTACCATAGCAGCGGAGATTCAACTGCCCCACTTCGATTATATTAAGGTTGGACCATACATTCGCCATTTGGGTGGATTAGACAGCCGACGAACCAACCAACACATGTATAGGATAACGGAAGACAGGAAGTTGGAGGATATTACCAACCTGTTTTGGAAGAAATAAAGCTTTTAGAAAAAAGCGTGAAAGAGGGGCAAGGCGATTCTATTTTTCATAGAACTTATAGGAGAACTATAGAATCTAAGAAAGATAGAAAGCCCTTAAAATCATCTAAAAGCGAACCAACCACATTTTAAAAGAAATACCATTGAAAAGCAAAGAAGTTTTTAACATATATCTTTTTTTATTCAAATATTTTGTGTAAGTTTGCATTTAGGAAGCAGAGAAGTGCGATTTATCTAAATAATTGCATCGTATTAGCATTCTCTTGTTTACCTTTTTGTGATGTATATTCTACCGATTTAGCTGTGAATATACGAGCAGTTGAACAATATTACGATATAGTTTAAAACGCTTTAACAGATATACATAACAACAAAAGTGAGAGATTAGTATGGTTTTAGACATGCCTATACCAGTAATTTGCCTTATTCTGACAGGGTTCGTATATGCCCTTGTCGGTGGATTGGTGCTACGGCCGAAGTTCTACCATCAAGAACCTGAAACACGAAACCGCAATGCCAAGAGGATATTCCTATTCAATACGGTGTTCTTTGGCACGATAATGATGATTCTCATCAGCCCTATTCTCCCCATCAATATGCATATCTTCCCCGCTCTTCTTGCTGTTTTCATCTTTGCAGAAAGCATTATTTTCTTTATATTTTTATTACGAACGAAGCAGTGGAAAGCCCTAAACGCCAACCACGCAACGCTCCGTTTCAAGCAGGCAAAACACTATTTGTTTGCCCACAGAACCATTATTGTATCGATAGACGGCATGCCTGAAGGTAGAGGACTCGTATTTTGGGCTTTCAACAGATGTTTGATTCCGCCTGGCAAACACCGCTTTCACTTCAGAGTGGTGAAGTCGTTAGAAAACCGAACGAATGCTGAAGAAACCTTGTTCAGTCAGGAAGTGGAAGTGGAACTGACCGAACAGGGTACCTACTACATAGAAGAAGATGAACAACGACAGGCGTTATACTTCCGTTTACAAGCTTAAAAAATTGATGATAGTATGGGTTTTGATTACGTAATATTTATATATGTTACCGTTTTTTTCGGGTTATTGTTTGCCATTTTTACAGGTATCTATTTCGAACCGAGGTTTTTTCACACCAGCAATTACTCGAAACAAAACATCATTATAGGTGTTTTGTTCGTCTTATTCACAGTTACTGGTTTGGCATCTTTTATGGTTTCGATGTCTGATAACATGCTGATTCGGTATGGAATTCCTATTCTTTTTGCAGTTGAACAATTCATTGGAATCATATTGTTTGTACGGTATCTCCGACTGACGTACCGCTGGTTGGGCGAACATCGAAGTGCTGTAACACTGCATTTCAATAGAAAAAAGTTTGCCGTAATACCGAAAAGAATCGTCATAGAAGCCATAGATGGAATGCCAAACGGCAAGGATGTAACCTATTGGATATACAATAAGTGCCTCATAGCTCCAGGATTTCACCACTTTAAATTCCGTGTTGTAGTAGACAAGAGAGGCCGAGGTAAGTATGGAGAAGAAGAACTTTTCTCGTACGAAACAAAAGTCATGCTTCGCCCAGACGGTAAATACTTCATAGAAGAGGACTTAGATAAGCAGTGCATTATCATTACTCCGATGTTCCATGAAATTATAGAATATACGGAAGAAGAGCCGATGAATGAGGAACAAAAGGGGACTGACGACTCGAAAAAGTAATACGCAATCCACGCCGAACAAACACTTCAAGAAAAGTATTCGGACGGAATAAGAACAAACGCGAATCGCTTTCTCTTTCCATTTCAAAAGCTGAAAACACTGAAAATAAGTGTAAAGATTTCGGAACACCCCACGTTTTGTGTAACAACCACACTTTCAGCACGTTGCAATACCCCTTGTTTTGCATTGCAAAAGTGCCTATATTACACAGCAAAAGCGCCTGTTTTGCAATGCAAAACAGGCGCTTTTGTAAGATAAAACAACTTCAATCACTTTTCACATGTATTTCTTTTACAAAACAGGGGCAGCTAAACCAGCCCACCCTACTCAATTTTTAAGATGTAAATATCGGGCCAAATGGTAATATCTACCTTCACTGTTGTATCCGATTTGCGGAACTGCAACACGTTGGTAGCAATGCTGCTGTTGCTCAAAACAAAGCCCATATTGCGCAATTGTTGGGCAAAGCGGCGATAATAAGCCTTGTCCCAGAATACCACCTCGATGCTTCCGCCTTGCGTATCAATGATGGCAATCGACGAAAGGTCGTCTCTTTGAAAGAGTTTATATAGCGGTTCGGTAGCAACATACTGCTCGTTGGGGTGCAAACGCAAGCCCCAGATGTGGCGAGGGTCGCTATCTTCAAGATATTTAGAGGCACGAATACGTCGCAATCCGTAGCGTGCGAAGGGCGCAACTGCCGACTGCTTGCGTGTCTTTTGCAGCTGATATTGCAACAAATCGACCGCTGTTAATTGTACATAATTGCCATATTGGGCTTTCCCCAATATGGCAACATATAGTAAAATTAGTGTAATTAGTATTCGTTTCATCTATTTTAGAGTTGCTCTATCTCTGCCAACCAGTTGGTACTGCTGGCATCTGACGGCATACGCCAGTCGCCACGAGGCGACAAACTAACGGTTCCTACCTTCGGACCGTCAGGCAAACATGAGCGTTTGAACTGGTGTTTGAAGAAGCGACTAACGAAATTGTAGAGCCATTTCTTTATTTCAGCACCCTCATACTTATTTCCAAAGGCTTGCGTAGCGAGGAAATAAATCTTTGAAGGCTGGAATCCGTGGCGCAAGAAGTAGTATAGGAAGAAGTCGTTCAGCTCGTATGGGCCCACAAAATCTTCTGTTTTCTGCTGTATCTTGCCCTCTTCGTCGGCTGGAGTAAGCTCTGGCGAGATAGGTGTATCAACGATATCGCGCAACGCTTCAGCCACTTTTTCGTTATCAGAAATATCCGCAACGTATGTAACAAGGTGGCGAACGAGAGTCTTCGGTACGCTTCCGTTCACGGCATACATACTCATGTGGTCGCCATTGTAGGTACACCAGCCGAGCGCAAGCTCGCTAAGGTCGCCCGTTCCAATCACCATTCCACCGTATTTGTTGGCTAAATCCATCAAGATTTGGGTACGTTCGCGTGCCTGTGCATTCTCGTATGTAGAGTCGTGCACGTCAATATCGTGGTCAATATCCTTCAAATGCTGGATTACCGAAGGCGCAATGTCAATCTCTTTTATATCCACTCCCAGCTCTTCCATCAGCTCAATAGCGTTCTTACGGGTGCGGTCGGTGGTGCCGAAGCCAGGCATTGTAACACCGAGAATGCCCTTACGGTCTAACTTTAACTTATCAAATGCACGCACGCAGACAAGCAATGCGAGGGTAGAATCGAGTCCGCCACTTACACCAAGCACCACTTTCTGGCAGTTGGTATGTAGCAAACGTTTTGCCAAACCCATCACTTGAATGTTGAAAACCTCCTCGCAAGCGTCTTCCATGTTGCTGCTTTGAATGAAAGGTTGGGGGTTTATCTTGCGTGTTAAGGTGAATTCGCGTTCTAAATTCTCCTTTGGCAGACAGTTAATGTATGTCTTTTCGGGCAGCACACCGCCTATTGGATCAACGTACATATCCTTTTGTGCATTCACAAAAGTAGTGTTTGAGCGTCTTTCAGAACGCAGTTTCTCTATGTCTACCTCGCCTATTACGAGCTGAGGGTCGAGCGAAAAGCGTTCTGCCTTGGCGATTTGAGTTCCGTTTTCGTATATAAACGCGTTGCCACCGAACACTACGTCCTGTGTACTTTCACCGAAACCGCAACTGCTATATACGTATGCCGATATGGTACGAGCACTCTGTTGCGCCAATAAAGACTCGAGATAGTGGTGCTTACCAATCTGTTCGGTACTTGCCGATAGGTTGAACATGATTTCAACGCCCGCTAATGTGAGTGCGTTACTTGGAGGAATAGGCGCCCATATATCCTCGCATATCTCGATACCGAACTTCACTCCGTCGTCGGTACGGAATATTTGGCGAGCTGGGGTAACCAATATGGTTTGACCAGCGTAGTGTATTTGCGTTGGACAAAGGTCGCGAGCCGAAGTAAACCAGCGCTTTTCGTAGAACTCAGCATAGTTCGGCAGGTATGTCTTTGGCACGATACCGATTATCTTTCCGTGCTGAACCACAGCAGCACAGTTGAGCAACAGCGGACCGACACATACAGGAATGCCCACTATTGTAATGATGTCGAGCTGACGTGTGAAGTCGAGTAGCATCATCATAGCGTGCTCCGAGTCGTCGAGTAGTAGCTGTTGGCGGAACAAATCCTGGCATGTATATCCTGTAATACAGAACTCTGGGAAGACGATTATCTCAACCCCCTGCCCTTCAGCCATTACTATTTGCTTCTCAATAGCCTCAAGATTAAACTTAGTGTCGGCTATCTTAACTTCTGGTATAGCCGTAGCCACTTTGATAAATCCGTATTTCATTCTTATAAAAATATATTAGGTTATTATTGTTACTTGGGTTGCGCCGTAGCCATATTCACGGAATGACGCGTCTTGGAACTGGTATTTCTTGTACCGATAGTTTAGTTCGCGGAGGATAGAACGGCGCAATACGCCTTCGCCTTTACCGTGAATAAAGACTATTTTCTGCTGGTTCTTGTTCTTATACTGTTCCAATGTGGCATGGAAAATGCCCATCTGATATTCCAAGATGTCGCCTGCGGTCATGCCCGCAGTTGTTTCCAAAACCTCTTCAGCATGCAAATCTACAACAATTTTATCGTTTTTAAGAATTTGTTTGGCATGTTTTGCTTTGCTTTGGTTGTTTTCGTACCTTCTTTCTAAGGGTTTTCTGGCTGGCTGTTGCTGTGGTATGGTGGGCTGGGTGTGGCTTCCTTGCAGTTTTTTAGGTAGTTCCAGCTTTGGTTCGATGCGTGTTTCGTCTACTTTTGCCTTCTCGGTGATGGCGTAAAGCAATGCTGGTGAGTCGAAGAAATCGTTCTCACGGAAGGTGTTTAGCTTGTAAAACTTGGTGGCATCGATATGTATTCGTGTGTCGAGTGCTGGCTTTCTTTCGAATGGTTTGTCCACTTTGTAGGCGAAAAGCTGTATGCATGTTTCGGTAATGTCGTTTAAATCGTTGTACGAAAACTGCTCTACGAACACCTTAGTGTTGGGTTCTATCTCGCCCACCGACTTGCATTGCCATTCTTTTCCGCTCCTTACCATATATAAATAATGTATATAATAGTTGCTGTCGTTGACCATATACGACTCGAAATCGGTGTTATTAAGTTCTCGAACCTTTGTTGGGACAAAGGCTAAGTAGGCTGTTAGCGTGTTGCCACCCTCTCTTTCGCGTGGCTGCGGCACGAAGTTGTCGGCTGGATCATAGTCTGGCTCTTCCACTTCGTCCCACTTTTCGTCGGTCGCTGTGTCGTTGCTGTCGCTCAGTCGTGCCTTTATCGATTTCGATTTGCCGTCTTCTTGTTCTTCGTTTGTTTGTTCCAGACTCTTTATTTTGGCCTTTGCGACGTCGTCGTTGCCCACTAATACGATGTCGTTGATTGGCGTTGGTATTTCAAAACCGTCTTCGTCTTGTACCAAAACAATCTTGTTACCTTGGAAACCAGAGATGATGCCGCCTCCAACTTCGCTTAAAAATCGAACCTTATCGCCTATTTTCATTTCTTATATTTGTTACTTCTATTACTATAATAATTATTGACAAAAAACCATTCGTATGCTATCGTTTTGCAAAAGTGCCTATATTGCACGGCAAAAGAGCCTGTTTTGCTTTGTAAAAGAGGCTTTTTTGCTTTATCGTTGTAAGCTCTTGATAGTCAAAGAATTATCTTCTTGCTGTTTTGTTGAATATTTTTACCGTTTTAGTAGTTGTTTTCTGTCGTTATTCTCTTGTATCTTTTCGGCTGCTGAAGTTAGGGTATGAGCAGACTGCTGTCGCCATAACTCAAGAAACGGAAGTCGTTTTCGAGTGCATATTCGTACACTTTGTGCCAGTCGCCTTTAAGGAATGCACTCACCAAAAGCAGGAGTGTAGACTGCGGTTGGTGGAAGTTGGTAACCAGCATCTTCACTATTTTGTAGCTAAAACCAGGCGCAATGATGATTTGAGTGCTTGAATGAAGGGCTGAAAGTGCGTTGCTGTCTAAGTAGGTCAGCAGGTTTTGCAGTGCGCGCTCTACGCTAACAGCGTTTCCATTTACGATAACGAGGCCGTCGGCATTGTGTTCTTGCTCGTAGGGTTCCCATTGGCAGACGTGCAATTCTTCTTCTGCTGCCTGTGGATTGCGTTCGAGTTTCACGCCCATATAGTAAAGACTTTCGAGTGTGCGCACGCTGGTTGTACCCACAGCGATGGCCGAACAGTTGTGCGAAAGAAGGTTTTCAAGGGTGTGTCGGTGCACTACTACGTATTCGGTGTGCATGTTGTGGCCTTCTATTTCGTTGCTCTTTACGGGTTTGAATGTACCTGCGCCCACGTGTAAAGTTAGTTCGTCGCGCACAATTCCTGCTGCATCGATGGCTGCCAGCACCTTATCGGTGAAGTGCAAGCCTGCTGTTGGAGCGGCAACCGAACCTTTTATCTTCGAATAAACGGTTTGATAGGTTTGCTTATCGCTCTCTTCGGTGTTGCGATTCAAGTAAGGTGGTATGGGCAATTCGCCTACTGCTTCGAGTATTTCGGCAAACGACACCTTGTCGTTGTCCCACGTAAAGTCTACCCAATGGTTGGTTCCGCCTGCTGCTGCCGTGTCTGCTTTGGTGCGATCTACGGTGGCTGTGAGTTCTAAATCGTGTCCGTTGATTTGGAACGAGCGTTTCAGTGTGCCCTCTTTCCACTTCTTCAGATTGCCAATCATGCAGAGCCAAGAACACTGTGCATTGGTTTGGAACATCAGTTCGTAGTCGGTTGGCTGTGCGGGTTCCATGAGGAAGATTTCGATGAGTGCGCCTGTTTCCTTGCGAAAGTGCATGCGTGCCTGTATCACCCTTGTGTTATTGAACACCATAAGGGCGCCTTTGGGCAGGTGGTTGGGCAGATTGCAGAACACATCTTCGCCTACTTCGCCGTGCTTATAAAGCAAAAGTTTACTGTGGTCGCGCTGTGCAAGTGGGAATTTAGCAATACGTTCGTCGGGTAACGGATAGTCGTAATCCGATATTTTTATATGTTTTGTTTCGTCTAACATCTTATTTGGTATTAAAGTCCTGCTTCGATGACACCACGGATAACGCAGTAAATGCAGGTGAACACGATGGTGCAGATCACCACATCTATATCTTTTAGGCTGTAACCTGTTGAGGTGTACTGGTCGGTAACATAGGGAGAGATGGGCGCAACACGGCTCGACACGCGGCTATATCCAAAGTAGCACAGCGTAGCATTGAGCGTTCCGACAATAGTACCGACCAAAACGTCGGACGGAAAGTGCACTCCCAAATACATTCGTGTCCATATTGTGATGCAAGCCCAGCACAATAGGAAGATGGAAAGCATGCGACTGCGCACCAAGAACACGAAGAACACAGCTACAGAAAAGGCGTTGCAGGCGTGAGCGGAGAAGAAACTGAACCCTTCGGCGGTGTAACCGTTCACCAATTCAATGCTGTTTGCAAGCGAAGGGTCGAACGATGGGCGCAGTCTACCGACGTATGGCTTGATGAAACCGCCGTTTAGACCGTTCGAAATAAGCATAGATACAGCGATAGTGCCCATGATTAAGAAGATACGACTCCACTTTTCGTTGTTCTTAATCACTAAAAATAATAAGGAAATATACATGGGAATCCACGTAAAACCCGAAGTAAAGACGAGTGCTACGTGGCTTAGAAAAAGATTGTCGTCGCTATTTAACGCCAACAGCAATGCTTTGTCGTATTCTAAAAAAGTCTGTAAGTCCATCTTGGTTATAGCTTTTTTATATCTCTTCTAACTGGTTGGCTGGTATCCAACCTGTTGTCTTGTCCGACAAACGTATGCCTTTCCAGTCGTCCATGCTGTTGTCTACGATTTCAACTTTCGTTCCTTCGTGCAACGTCATCGCATTTTCGCCCTTCGCATCGGGGGTCGATTTCACGGTCGCAATGGAAGCAACGATGATGGCTTCAGTGGTATTTCGTGTATCGTTCAGCTGCTTTTTCGCACAGACAAAGCTGATAACGAACAGCAAGAAGAAACTTACGGCTGTGAAAAAACCTAACTTGCGCTTCTTGATACTGGTGGCAAGAAGGTATAACATAACAAAAACAAGACTGCAAAGGAGAAATACCAAACTGGCAACAGCCCAAGCATCAATGCTCAGAGAGTAGACTGCTGTGTGCAACCAGCGCATGAAGAAGACGTCAGAGTCAGACGATAAGCGGTCGATTGTCTTTGCTTGAGCCAGCTGTAGGTTGTATCTTGTGTCCTCGTCGCTGGGCGATAGCTTCAACGCACGCTCATAAGCGATGATAGCTTGCGTAATATCGTTCTTGCGATAGTAGGCATTTCCAAGGTTGTAATAAAGGGCAGCACTGGGCTGTTGCTTTATCATTTCCTTGTAATTCTTGATGGCTTCAGCGTAATTTCCCTTGCGATAAGCCTTCTCTGCGTCCTTCATTGTAGCGGCAGACACGTGCTGCGAGAGGGCGAAAAGGGCAAAAGCGATGGCCAACAACAGCAAGAATGTCTTGCCACTGCTCTTTTCTGTCGTCTTAGTGCGTAGGTTTCTCTTTGCTTCTTCTATATCGGTGATGGCCTTTATAGCCGCATCGTAAGTCATAGACATATTGCCTCGCTCGTCGCCAGGGGCGTAACGCTGGAACTCGCATTCGTCTAATGCAGCGATAAACTCATCGATTACAACGCCATTGATACCGAGTTGAGCGAACTTTTCCTTCACATTGTCGCGCGAAAGTTGCTCTACTGGCACGTTCAACTTGTCGCTTACGTATCCCCAAAGGGCACGAAGGTTCTCGTCGTAGAAGTCTTCTGCCTTGCGCATCTCAAGGAAAACCTTTGCTTTATGCAGTCTGTTGAGAGCCACACGTTCGGCATTCTTACCCTTAAAGCGGGCAATATCGCCTCGGATATTGGCACGTTTGCGTAGCAAAATAAGGGTGCAGGTGAAGCAAACTACTATCAATGCCATGAGAACCCAATAGGTCCAAGAGGCAAAGAAGATTGTTTCGACAAGCGTTTGTTCGCTTCCTGTCTTCAATCCGCGTATGTCTTGATTGCTATTATCCGTGAAAGCCTCAACGCTTTGCGATGTTCCGTCGCCCTTAGCAACCTTGATATGGAAGGCCTCCGTGCTGAGGGTCTTGTACGTTTGGGTCGCTGTGTCGAAGTAAACAAAGGTTACTGGTGGTATGGTATACTCGCCTTGCTTGCGTGGAACCGCCAAGAAGTCGTACACCATGCTACCTTCTACGCCGTTCGAAGCGAGGTGAGTCTTGTCCATTAGCTTAGGATCGTAAACGTCAAAGCCTTCTGGGAACTTCACAACGGGCTTGCGCATCAGTTTCAAATTGCCCACTCCGCCAATGACAACGCGTAGGTTTATCGGGTCGCCTTCCTTTACATCGTTCTTGTTTAACTGTGCTGTGATGGTGAGATTGCCTACTCCTCCAGAGAAGTTTGTAGGCTTTTGAGGCAATGGCAATACATCAATGGTAAGACCAGCGGCGTTAAGTTGCTTTTGTATATCGGCCCCATCGCTCATGAAACCAAATGGATCGAAGTCGTCCATCTCGGGCCGAATGATGCCCGTAAAGCTTACAGAAGGTATGCGTAGCTTACCTGTTACTTGCGGATATACTACATATTGGCTCCAAGTAGTGGTGAGATATTTGCGTCCGTTAATTCGTTCGGTGCGGAAAACCTTCTGCTGTGGCAAAGCGATTTCCTGCACATGAGCACCTTTTATATCTGGCATCTTACCTGCCATACGTACCAAATTGACGGTTGTATATACCTTATAAGTAATTAAGACAGGCTCTTGCTCGTGCACAGAGTGCTTGTTTGCCGTTACCTTAACGAACAAATCTCTGCTTCCAATGCCTCTATTCTCGCTTCGTGATGGTGTAACGTCTTGCCTTCCGCTACTGTTTAACTGTGCCGTTCTGCCTAAATTGGCATTTCCTATAGCCGTAATCTTCACTGGTGTAGACGCTAACGTCTGCCCATTGACATTGATTCGGGCAGGCGGAAGGGTGTAATTACCACGCTTCGTAGCCATAAATACATAACTGTACGCCTCTGACGAAGAACTATTCATGTGGCCATTCACCATCTGTAAGTTCCTTTGCGAAGTATAGTAAGGCCCTGCCAGCAATTCGATACCGTTTGGCATCTTGCCCAACTTCAGCCCTTCTACGTTGTCAGTGTAGATTATATACTCTACTTGAAATTGCTCTCCGACTTCTACTTGTCGCGGTGCTGTAACACGAACGTGCTGTGCCAACGCTGCAAGCGGTAGCAAAATAGAAAGCATTATGTTAATATATCGTCTCATCATCACGTTTACCAGTTCTTATCTAAGTGCCTGCTTTGAGGCTGTTGCATATACTTTTTGAGCTTATCTTGCGTTGCTTTCTCCTCTTGCATGGCTGCATTGAGCATCTGTTCAGCATTGTCTTTGCTCATTCCGTCGTCCTCTTTGTTCTTGTTTTGAGGCTTCTGCTGCTTATTATTATCTTTGTTCTTATTTTTGTTTTTGTTGTTTTTGTCGTTCTTCTGTTGCTGGTTGTTTTGCTTGTTGTTCTGCTGTTGTTGCTTCAGAAGACGCATACACTGGGTCAGATTGTAGCGTGCGTTGGAATGTTTCGGATTGTTTCGCAGTGCATTTTTGTAGGCATCGATGGCTTTTTCATACTCTTTCTTGCCCTGATACACTGTGCCGAGATTGTGGAAAGCACTTGCTTTGCGTGATGAGTTCACCTCGTTCTTCGTTGCCAAAGTATAGTTTTGTATTGCCAAAGAATCTTTGTGCTGCGCTTGTAAGGCGCAACCAAGGTCGTAAGCAGCTATCGCATTCTCGCCATTAGCGGCAAGAGCTTTGCGGTAATTGGTCTCTGCTTCGCCGTATTTCTTAGCTGCAAAGGCTGCATTACCCCTACGAATGTACTGCCTATCGGTCTGTGCTGTTGCCGAAACAACGACAAAAGCAAGGCAAAACAATATGTATAACTTCCTTATCATTTATTTCTTTGTAAACAGATTGATGCGGTTGAGCAACGGATTCTTACGCTCTATGAGCAGCGCCTCTACGATAAGAAGTAGTAAGGCAATAGCTGCAAGGGCGGGAAACTGTTCGGCGTACTCGCTGTACGAAACGCTTTCAATTTCTCCGTGCTGCATTTTTGCAATCTCGTTGTCGAGCAATTGCTCTGCTGCCGCAGTGTTATCGACGTGTATATATATGCCTTTTCCTGCCTCAGCCACCTTCCGACACATGTCTTCGTTGAGCTTTGTCATGACTGTTTGCCCGTTTTTGTCTTGCAAATACGAGCCTTCGCCCATCGGAATGGGTGCTCCTGTGGTTGAGCCAATGCCGAGAATGAAGACCCGAATGCCTGCTTTCTCCGCCTTACGTGCCATCTCTTCTGCTCCACCCTCGTGGTTTTCGCCATCGGTAATGATGATGATGGCCTTGCCAAACTTACTGTTCTGCGAGAAACTTTGCTGCGATAGGTCGATAGCTTTGGCTATATCGGTGCCTTGAGTGCCTATGAGCGAAGGACTAATGTTATCTAAAAACATCTTAGCAGATATGTAATCGGCAGTAATTGGAAGCTGAACGAAGGCGTCACCAGCGAAGACTACGAGTCCGATTTTATCGTTTGTGAAATGGTTTAGCAAGTCTTCCACGAGTCGTTTGCTACGTTCTAACCTTGAAGGAACGACATCTTCGGCCAGCATAGAGTTACTAATGTCGAGCGCTATCACGGCTTCTATGCCCTCACGCTTATCTTTTGATATCTTCGTACCCATCTGTGGGCGTGCCACTATCAGCACGATGAGCGTCAGAATCGCCTCCATTATATAGAATTTCAGCAACGGGCGGTACTTCGAATAGCCTGGTACAAGTTGCTTCAATAGTTCTTTGTCGCCGAAACGAGCCATGCGTTTGCTTCTTTTAAAAGCCCAAACATGGTAAACCACTGCCAATAATGGAATCAGCAGGAGCAACCATAAGTATGTGGGATTAGCAAATCTGAACATTCTTTCTATTATTCTTATCCTCTCCGAACGCCTGTGCGGCCATTAAGGAATACGTTTAAACACTGTTATTCGCAACATTATTTCGATGAAGAACACCAACAATGCCAACATGGCAAAGGGCATATAGGCTTCGTATCGCTTGGCATACGAGGTGGCATCGAGCTTGGTTTTCTCCAGTTTATCGATGTCCTTGTAAATCTGCGATAGTTCGCTACGGCTCTGTGCGCGGTAGAATTCGCCATCGGTTTGCATTGCAATGTTCTGCAATGTCTTATAATCTATCTCGCCAACTACCCTTCCAAAGGCGTCAGTACCGTCTGTTCCGAGTCCGATTGTATAGACACGGACGCCGAATTTCTTCGCTATTGCAGCGGCAGTGAGGGGCGATATGTTGCCCGCATTGTTACTTCCGTCTGTCAAAAGTATCACAACCTTGCTCTTTCCCTTTACATCTTTGAGGCGACCGACGGCATTTGCCAGTCCCATACCGATTGCGGTACCGTCTTGTATCAGTCCGCTTGTCGAGATATCTCCCCTTATTCCCGCCAGAAGATTGAGCAATGACACGTGGTCGGTGGTCATTGGACACTGCGTAAAGGCTTCTCCTGCGAAGATAGTCAGTCCGATATTGTCGTTCGGACGTGAGCTAATGAACTCTCGTGCCACCGCTTTTGCTGCTTCGATGCGGTTAGGTTCCACATCATCTGAGAGCATACTGGCCGACACATCGAGTGCTAACATGATGTTAATGCCCTCCACTTGTTCGTTGTCAGTGGGGTTATTGGTTTGCGGACGAGCTAGAACGATAACCACCAAAGCATATACTACACAGCGTAACAGCATGGGTAGATGCACAAGACGCACCTTCCAGCTCTTCGGAGCATACTGAAACGTGAACGTATTGCCCATTCTCATGGTGGGTTCGCTTTTGTGTCGATAAAGGAAATACCATATTATATAAGGTATAACGAGCAAAAGCAGCAATAAATATTCTTTGTTTGCAAATTCCATTTCGCTTCGTCCTCCTTTTAATTCAACAATTCGCTAATGCCCCAAGCGGCTATTGCGGCGAACGCAATGGCTGTTACTATGGCTGCATACTTGCACCAACGCAAGATGAGACGCATGCGCTGGTTGCGTTTGTCTTCCAGTTCTGCTTCCGAGATGGCAGGTTCTTGTGGTGGCTGATAGCCACTTTTTGTTTCTTCTATATAGTCTACGACATTTCCGAGATAGTAGTTTTTCTCGTTGTCTTGCGTAGAATACTTTGCAAATTTCACCAAGTCGGCCGTGGCAAACACGCGTTCGAGTTCGGCATTTGTTTCGCTATTGCCTTCGCGTCGTAGTGTTTCCACGATTTCAGCCGATGTCATTTCCATTGCCTTAATACCGAAACGGTCTTCCAGATACTGTCGTAACACATCGGTGAGTGCCGTGTAGTAAACCTTCTGATCAGCGTTATCGCTACCGCTGTATTGTGTTTTCACCTGTTCGATGGCACGCATTGCCTTTTCGTGTGGCAGCAATTTGCGTTCGGGTTGTCTGCGTTTTACGAGCGGTTTTTGGTTTTTCAACCGCAGGTTAATGATGTATGCAGCCACTAAAAGTAGCACGGCGAGCAGACAAAGTACGTAGTATGGCAGCCATTCGCTTAGCAAGAAGGGCGACTTTTGTATGCCGTCGCTGGGTCGGGCAGGCGCTGTTGCCGCCGTATCCACCTTCGTTTCTATTACATTAAAGGCCAGTTTGTTGGTGGTATAGTCCTTTCCGTTCACCTGGACAGTTACGGCAGGCAGTTCATAGTTGCGTGCGTCCCATGCAGTCAGTGTTCTATGGAAGGTCCATGTATATGCGTTGCCATTGGCAATGGTATCTAAGTGTTGCTCCAAAACCTCTATTCCGTGTGGCACATTGGTAGTATCGGCAAAGTGAGCATAGGCCACTTGTGCACCTTTGGGCGCATCTACGGTGATGGTCCAATGTGTTCGCTCGCCTATGAGTATCCTTGTTGAATCCAAAGATGCCTTCACTCGCACCTGAGCAGAGGCGAGTAGAGCCACGAGGGCAAGGGTTATGGTTGCAAAAAACTTCTTCATTAGCTTCGTTGGGCAAACAGTGCCATTAGTTTTTTAACGTAATCATCGTTCGTTGCAATGGATATACAATCGACATTACTCTTGGAGAATATCGTCTGTAACTGGTTCTGTCGTTTCATCCAATTGGCCTTATAGGCATTCCGTAGCTTTGCGCTGCCCGTATCAACCAGCATTTCGTGTCCTGTTTCGGCATCGCAAACCTTCATCAGTCCTACGTCAGGCAGTTCCTTTGCACGTGGGTCGTACACCTGAAGGGCGATGATATCGTGTTTTCGATTGGCTATCTGCAACACGTGTTGGAAGTCGGAACGCACATAGAAATCGCTCAACACGAAAGCCGTACACGTATGTTTTACCACACGAGTAAGGAACTCTAATGCTGCGCTAATGTCGGTTTTCTTGCTTTCGGGCTTGAAATTGAGCATTTCTCGTATGATGTAGAGAATATGCTTTCGTCCCTTTTTGGGTGCGATATACTTCTCTATGCGGTCTGAAAAGAAGATTACGCCAATCTTATCGTTGTTCTGTATGGCCGAGAAAGCAAGCGTTGCAGCTATCTCTGTGGCCATATCTCGTTTTGTTTGATGGGTTGTTCCGAAGTCTAACGAGCCGCTGACGTCGATGAGCAGCATCACGGTGAGTTCTCGTTCTTCTTCGAATACTTTCACAAAGGGGTGATGGAAGCGTGCCGTAACGTTCCATTCAATGTCGCGAACGTCGTCGCCGTACTGGTATTCGCGCACCTCAGAGAAGGCCATACCACGTCCCTTAAAGGCTGAATGGTATTGCCCAGCAAAGATATTCTGACTAAGACGTCGTGTCTTAATCTCTATCTTTCGTACCCTACTAAGTATTTCGGTGGCGTTCATTCGTTATCCCTTTGCTGCCTTTATGGCACTTGCACTTTGTTAATGATATCGCTTATGATGCCTTCTGTGTTGATGTTGGTGGCTTCTGCCTCGTATGATAGACCGATACGGTGGCGCAATACGTCGTGTGCCACAGCACGAACGTCTTCTGGAACCACATATCCGCGACGCTTAATGAAGGCGTATGCTCGTGCAGCCTTTGCTAAATTGATACTTGCACGAGGGCTTCCGCCGAAGGTAATCATCTGCTTTAAGTTCGTCAAACCATAGCGTTCGGGGTAGCGGGTGGCGAAAACGATGTCTGCAATATATTGTTCTATCTTCTCGTCGATGTACACTTCGCGCACCACTTTGCGTGCTTCTAATATTTCTTCGGCCGTTACGATAGGGGTAACGATAGGCAAATGCTCGCGAAGATTTTCACGAATGACACGTTTTTCCTCCTCTAAGGTTGGATAATCGATTACTACTTTGAGCATAAAACGGTCTACCTGAGCTTCTGGAAGCATGTATGTACCTTCTTGTTCTATTGGGTTTTGCGTTGCCATCACCATGAAAGGGGCTGGCAAAGTAAAGGTTTCCTCGCCAATAGTAACCTGATGTTCTTGCATTGCTTCGAGTAATGCACTCTGAACCTTGGCTGGTGCGCGGTTAATTTCGTCTGCTAAGACGAAGTTTGCAAACACGGGGCCTTTCTTAACCTGAAACTTTTCTTCTTTCTGCGAGTAGATTTGAGTTCCTACAACATCGGCAGGAAGAAGGTCGGGAGTAAACTGTATGCGACTGTAACGGGCATTGATGAGCTGCGAAAGTGTCTTTATTGCGAGGGTCTTTGCCAAGCCTGGCACTCCTTCAAGCAGGATATGTCCATCGCTAAGCAGACCTATGAGCAACGAGTCGATGAGATGTTGCTGACCCACAATGACCTGATTCATTCCTGTAACAAGGTTTGTTACGAACGCACTCTTTTGTTCTATTCTTATGTTTAGTTCACGAATATCTATAGCTTCTGCCATAATTGTTAAGTTTTTTCCACTTTCTTATAATATCTACGCAAAAGTAATACATTATAAGCGTAATCGTATCAGCTTTACAACTAAATTATATTAAAAAAGGCTGATAGGTATTAGAAATTAGGAAACTTTGAGGAAAAAAGCAGAAAAGACAACAAATTAACACATGAAAAAACCTCCGATGCATCACGCACCAGAGGCTCTAAGTAGTATATTTAATAACTTTACTTTTTAAGGTCGATTTATGTAAGGCGGACAGACGATGTTTTTCCCTTTTCCGAATTAAGCGAATTGTCGCCGTTCGGTGTGCTGGCCAACTACTGCTTTGGGCAGTGTTACAGCGCAGTAGGATTGGTCTGACTTGCCAATCTCAACGATTACTAAAACTATTCATGACATTTGTCTGATTTGTAGATGGTTCTTTCTTTGAGCAAAACTTGTTTTCTGCTGCTTCCATTGGGTCGTTTTTCTGTTCTAAAAGGGGTATTAAAACCTTCTTTCTGAGTCGCTGTAACGGCAAAAAAATGTGCCTTTAGCGTTGCAAAAATATCGCCCTTTTTCATCATTGAGCGATGCAAAGTTAATGATTTCCATCTAAATTTGTAAACATTAAAGAATCTTTTTTGTTTTTTTACTTTCTTTTTCTTTGCGCCATACGGCTATTTTTGTGGGGTGGAACTGGCAGCAATGCTGTGCTGCCCTACTCTTCTGACCTTTTATAGGCGACTTATTTCAAGTGTGATAACTGCCAAGATACAAGGCTTTGGCTGTGTTCTTAAGGGGCTGGAAAGGGACGAAAATATGGCAATTGAAATATAAAGATTTCGTCAAAGCTACCAAATCGTGTAACACTCTTACTATCAACGCTTTGCAATACCCATTGTTTTGCGTTGTAAAAGTGCCTGTTTTGCACGACAAAAGCGCCTATATTGCAACGCAAAACAGGCGCTTTTGCAACGCAAAAGAACTGAGAAGACTTTTTACATGTGTTTTCTTTACAAAATAAAAGCGTGGGGGTATGGGGTTCTCGGAGCGGATATGGAGAAACGGAAGACTAAGTTCAAAGCTAAAAAACAGCCATTGAGAACGACGAACGGCAATATTTTGAATCTACTACGGCAGATATATACCTTAACAAAACAAGGTGATAAAAGAAGCTGAATACCAGTTAGTTGATAAACATCACTTACGATTTTAAATTCGTTTCTGGGGCTAAATTGGTATGACTGAGGTATAGCTTCTTTTCGTTTTGTTTTTCTTTGAACACATACATCGTGCCTGCTGCGGTGTCGAGGTCTATGTAATCGGTGTACAAATAGCTTGAACTCTTGCCATCTCTACTCAGTATATCAAAACTAAAATTGTGTTTTCCAGACACAATAAATATTTCGTCATCTAACGAAAAGCTCATTCCTCTGCCCTCCTTCACACCGTTCATCTTTCCAATATGCAGCTTATGGTGGCCTTTTATCCACGAATGTGGAGTGTCTAAAACGAAGAATGCGTAGTCGGGATGCTGGTTTATCCATAGCCTCAACCGCAAGTATGTAACAAGAGAGGTAGTATAAATGTACATGATTAGTAACAGAACTAAACCTATATAGCTATAAACTATAAATGTTTTCGACTGAAGATATAAGTAAAAGATGTACGCAATGCTTATAAGAGCCGCCCCAGTAAACACCATTAGTTCGGCTTTTGCCACCTTTAAGGGATTGTACCACCTGTCGAGAGGCAATCGTTTACGACTTCTCAACATATTAATAACAACAAATGGGAGTATCCACAATGCTGTAAGAATCCAAAAAGAGTCGATGTTCATACTGGGTTTTATTTTCTTCCTTATAAGGTTGTATTATCAGTTTTGGGGGCTTTGCACTTAAAGTGGTAGTTCAATTTTCCGTCCATACCTTCTCTTTTGATAATATACATCGAGCTTGGCGCTAAGTCGAGGTCCATGTGCTGGGTGAACAAAACATTATCGTTTCCTTTAAAACGACTTTCTTTCACCTCAAAATGAAATGTGTGTTGGCCTGGCACAACCAAGTATTCGTTAAAGGTGCGTATGGCAAGTCCTCTGCTAATAGGTAGGAAACCATCGTTCAATATTCTCGCTTTTTGCTTCACATACCCCTTATCCTGAAGGTCGAAAACCAGTATGGCGTAGTCTGGGTGTTCGCTTATCCATCGCTCTAAACGCTGGTTTTGAATAAGAAAATAGGCAAATGCCAGAGATAGAACAACTAATATGTAGATGAAATCGCCCTTTTCAGAGAAGATAACTCTGGGCTTTGAATCATCGGAAGAAGGACTGTTAGAGTTCCGAATTTCGGTATTGTTAGAAGACACTTCCCACTCAATAGTTTTGTAACAGAACACACAGATACTGATAAAAAGAAGGGTACCGCTAAGTGTTACAAATTTAACGCTCCGTCCTAATAGGTTGTTCCATCGATCGAGAATGGGGGCGGTCCATTTATCATATAGCAAAATAGCCACCAAAAAGGATAGTAACCACAAACTTAAAATCCAAAAAAAATCAATGTTCATAACCTATTTTTTTTACTTGTTTATTTACTTTCGTTATATCTATCGGTAACTGACGCAGTTTCATAAAAGTTGAACTTATCTTCCATAGCATCTTCTTCTACAATGTATTGATGCCCTGCCAACAAATCAAGGTCCATTTCTTGGCCGAACAAACGCCTATAGCTGCCCTTTCCATGAAGTTCTCCCAACCAGAATTGGTACTTATGTTTGCCTGGCAACACCAAATATTTATAATAAGACAAGATGTATCTTCCGCCACAAGAATACTTATTATCTATGCTGAATATAAATATTTTGCGAGGCGGCATCTCGGGTAACACCTTGAAAGTGAGTATCGAATAGTTCGGATTCTTCCCTATCCACCTTATTAAACGCAAGTGGTTGTAAAGCGGAACAGCAAAAAATACAAATAAAACGAATGACATCAACGCGTAATCTAAGCCAAAGATAGGCTTTGCTAGAGGGTCGTGAAGACATGCATTGAAGTCGGATAATGATCTAAACTCAATGTTGTTGTGCCTTTGATAGCTCGTTATCGTTAGGTATGAATGCACAACTATGCTGACAAGGGATAGCAAAAAAGCCGAATTAACAACGAAACGACTTTGCTTTATAGGGTTATTCCAACGCACATGAGACGGGTTTACCAGGTAAGAAACAGCTAAATAGCTAATTACCCACCACAGAAATAAAAGAAAATAGATAGTAGCCGCATTCATAATGATGATATTATTTTACTTTATTCGTTAAGATATTGTTTTGCTAAAATCTGGAACCGAGCTGCTCGTAGAGGAACTTGCAGAGGCTCTGTCGATGGTTTTTATTCTGTTGTCTGATGGATATTAGGGGCAAAACAGCTTAAAGAAACACTTACGGAGAGCGACGCATCGTGTTCTTCTACAACGTATAATCCGCCTGGTTTTAGGTCTATTTCTATGTCATCGTCGAATAATTCGATTGGGATAGAATAGCGACCGCTGGGTTGTTTCTCGGATACTACAAAACTAAACTTATGCTTTCCTGATACCACCAAGTATTTACCCATCGATGAAAACATTATTTTGCTTTGGCCATACACGCCATCTATCGTTTTTATCTTAGTGGTATGAGAAAACATATGCCCTGTTTCGTTCTTGAAAACGAGCACGGCATAGTTGGGATTGGTGGCTATCCAAATCCGCATACGTATATATAAATAAGCAAAATAGAGGGGGACTGAAACGATAAGAACGATTAAAAGAATTGAGACTACACCCAAAGAAAGGTAGTCGAAACTTGCCCAAAAGATGGCGGCAATGGTTATAACAGATAGCGAACAAGTAATAACGAACGCCCAAAAACGTTCTTTTAATACATCTTTCCACTTGGTAAACGATGGTCGGGTAGCCATAGCTCCGAAGAAAAGTGCCACTATCCAAGCGATTACAACACCGAAAAGAACGGCTGCTTCGAGTAGTATTGGACCAATCCCGTGTATAACTTCTTCTGCAATATCTGTTTCCATAATTGATGATTATAATGCTGATGACTTATAAAAGTTAGGATAATAAAAGTCAAAAACAGCTTGTTTACGTTTTTGTTTACTCTATCTTAAGTCCTAACTGGTCTATAAGTTTCTTGATAGAAGGGTTTTGTTGCTGTATCTTCTCCAGCTCTTGACGAGGTGTGAGAATGGGTTTAATCTCTTCAGCCTTTGCCAATCGCAACACCACATCGATTTGTCCGTTGTGCAAACGCTGCGCCATCGTAGCACGGATACGCCCATGAATGGCTTTCATTTCGTCGAGAAGGATTTTGTTTCCAACCACAACTTCAATCTTTCCGTCAGCCAATTTCTGTGGCTTTATTATCTTCATGCGCTGCGCTAAGCCTGCGTTCATCTTCGCAATGCGGTTGCACATGCCCTTCCATTCGACGATTAGCTCTTGCGAAGTAAAGCTTTGATTCTCGTCTTTGTTGGTTATTTCTATCTCTTCTTCCTCCTTTTCCTCTTTCTTTTCAGCCTTCATCAAGTTCTGAAACGACATTCCAAGACTGCCTAATCGTACCTTTGGCATGGCGGGAATAGTGGGAGTAGTGTTTACGGGAGGGGTTTTGGTGCTGGCGGTAACGTGCATTTCCACACCTTCACGCTCGTTTTCGTGAGCGTTATGCCTACGGCTCGCCCCAGCTACCTGCGACGCTGATTGCGGTTGAGCCTTTATAATAAGATTTCTGAACAGGGTTTTTAGCTGCTTAGGGCTACGCCCCGAGCTGGGCACATCGTCGTCTTTCTGCGTTATTTGTGCCACTTGTATGAGCGTAAGTTCCACTAACAGACGCTTGTTGGAACTCTGTCGGTATTCCACATCGCAACGATTCATCACCTCCAAAGCCTTATAAAGGAACTGAGTGGGGCACTTTGCCGCCTGCTCTTGATAGCGTTGGCGTTGCTGTTCGCTGGTTTCGAGCAGCGGAAGTGTCTGCGAATCCTTCGCCATTAGCACGTTTCTAACATGCGATGCCAAGCCGTTCACAAGGTTTCCAGCATCAAATCCTTTGTTAATGACGTTGTTTAAGAGTACCATAATCTCTGGAACTTTGTTCTCAACAGACAAGTCCACGATGTTAAAATAGTTCTCTGAGTCCAACACATTAAGGTCTTCAAGCACCTTTTGATAGGTTATGTTGCCCTGAGAGAAGCTCGCTGCTTGGTCGAAAATAGAAAGAGCATCGCGCATTCCACCGTCTGCTTTCTCGGCAATCACGTTCAATGCCTGCTCTTCATAGGCGATACCTTCTTTCTCGGCAACCTCTTTTAGGTGGTTGATGATGCCCGATACCGACATACGTTCGAAGTCATAGATCTGGCAACGCGATAGTATGGTAGGCAAAATCTTATGCTTTTCCGTCGTCGCAAGAATGAAAATGACATGTGCGGGCGGCTCTTCCAGCGTCTTTAGAAACGCGTTGAAAGCCGCAGTGGATAGCATATGCACCTCGTCAATGATGAAAACCTTGTACCGTCCAAGCTGTGGTGGAATGCGAGTCTGCTCCATTAACGTCTTAATATTCTCTACAGAGTTGTTGCTTGCAGCATCAAGTTCGAAGATGTTGTAGCTCCTTCCCTCGTTGAAAGACTGACAACTCTCACACTTATTGCACGCTTCGCCCTGCTCAGTAGGATTATTGCAGTTGATGGTCTTAGCAAAAATGCGCGCGCAAGTAGTCTTTCCTACACCACGAGGGCCGCAGAAAAGGTAAGCGTGGGCAAGCTTTCCGTTCTTCACTGCGTTCATCAACGTTGTGGTAAGAGCCTGCTGTCCCACTACAGAAGAGAACGACATGGGTCGGTATTTTCGTGCCGAAACGATGTATTCGTCCATAGTTCTTTTTATCATTTAGTGATGCAAAGATAATAAAAAGTAAGAGAATGGGGAGTCTGCATAACGTATTTAATTGTTAATAAGCATAAAATATGGCAATAGCTCCCCTGTTTTCAAAAAGTTTTCATTACTTTTGCAGAACATAGCTACAATGCCATCGACACAGCTTTGCAGCACAGTGACATTTGCAAATGGCTATCATAATAACTATAAGGAACTAGTGAATAAGGTTACAGGACATATTTTCTCATTCATAAGTCGCTTCAGGTATCATATCGTTATAATACTTGGAGTTCTCATTGTGGGCGTTTTCGACGAGAATAGCTTCCGCAGACGCATGGAATGTTACTACCAAATAGAAGACCTAAACACTGAAATTGCAAAATACGAAAAGCAGTATCAGCACGACATGGAAAGGCTAAAGGAGCTGAAAACAAACCCTGATGCCATGGCAAAGATAGCCCGTGAGCGTTATTTCATGAAGGCTGATGACGAAGATATATTTGTTTTGAGCGACGACGAACAGCCCTCTAAGGGTAAAAACTTATATGAGACAACTGAATAAAATAGAAATATTCATCTACGCCTTAGGCGGTTTGATGATGGCAATAGGCACCTGCCTCTTCACATTCTTCATCAAACAAGACATTGCTTGCATAGTTATGCTCATCGGAGCCATAGGCTTTAGTACCATGCAAATGCGACAACAATACCTTGGAACAGACCTAACAATACGACGTTTGCGCAAAATTATGTTGATAGCAGACTTCGGTTTCATTCTCGCAGGACTTTTTATGGTAGAGGATATCTACGGAATTATAAGGCCGTTTTTCGTTAATTCGATAAGCGGATACACTACTTATGTAAACATTTTCTATCATAATTGGGTGGTAGTGTTGCTCATTGCGACTGCAATAGAGCTTTACACGATTCATCGAATCGACCATTTAATCAAGAAAGAAAGCCAAACATAAACTTGAAAAAAAGCCTAAAAACCCGACAATTGTTTTAAATTCAATGAAAAACTTTCATCACTTCACATATACGTTGTACTTTTGTAAGACAGAATAAGATAACTTTCTATGAAGAAAATACTATACGCTCTTATTACCTTATTAGCATTCACATCGTGCGCTAAGTCGTATGACATACAGGGAACGTCTAACATTTCCAACCTTGATGGACGTAAATTGTATCTCAAGGGAGGTTCTGCCGATACGCTAATTACCCTCGATTCGTGCGAAGTTGTGCATGGAGAGTTCTCTTTTACAGGCACTCTCGACTCTGTACAGGTCGCTCAAGTGTACATGGACGATATGAATTTGCAGTTCCCCATCGTACTTGAGGAGGGCAAAATACATCTTAATCTCGACAATACGCAGCTCCGTGTGAGTGGAACACCGCTGAATGACAAGCTTAATACATTCTGGACAAAGTTCACACAGCTACGCAATCAATATGTAGAAATAGACCATGAGGAGAGCGTTGCCATCATGAATGGACACGACGAAGCGGCCACTGACGCTCGACTTATCAAGAAAGCGTTGTTAGTTTATGGTAATATCGACAAGCTGTTTACGTCGTTTATCACCGAGAACTTCGATAATACGCTGGGCGTTTGGGGCTTTCTTACCCGTGTATCGTACGATATGACACCTAACGCATACCCCGTTTGGATGAACGACTACCTTTATATGAACGCTAACAACCAGTTGTCTTCATGGGTAGAATACATCATGCTAAAGGCTTCAGACATATTTAAGAACAACCCAGCCATAAAGGATTTCTACAATAAATTCCAACGAGCGCAGAAGGAAATGAATGGTATGGAAATGCCAACACCTGACGTTAGCACGCAAAATCCAAGCATTGCGCCACCTACTCCAGCTGAAATGGCAGGCGACACAGCAGTGGTTAGATAACAGAAAGTACACATTATATAATACATTAACAATACAATGAGGAAACTCATTCATGGCGGAACGATTGTCAACGAAGGACAAAGTTTCAGTGGCGCAATCGTCATTGAAGGCAATCAGATAGCCGATATCATTACAGAACAGGAAGCACCCCGTGGCAATTTCGATGAAATCATCGATGCCACGGGGTGCTTTGTTTTACCAGGAGTCATTGATACGCACGTTCATTTCCGTGAACCGGGAATGGAGGATAAGGCTAATATCGAGTCGGAGAGCCGTGCTGCCGCTTTCGGAGGGGTTACTTCGTTCTTCGAAATGCCTAATACCAGTCCGCAAACTACGACTATCGAGGCTCTGAACGATAAGTTCGAGCGTGCCCAACGCAGCTCTCACATCAACTATTCGTTCTTTTTTGGTGCCACAAATGCCAATAGCGAAACCATTAAACAGCTTGATAAGCACTGCGTTCCAGGCGTAAAACTTTTCATGGGAGCCTCAACGGGCAACATGTTGGTGGACCGTCGCAACGCATTAGAGAGCATTTTTGCCACCGCTGCAGCCGAAGGTCTGCCTGTAATGACGCATTGCGAGGACTCAGGCATTATCAGCGACAACATGAAAAAGGCGAAATCGCTGTACGGCGACGACCCTGATATTATTCATCACCACGAGATACGCAGCGAAGAAGCGTGCATACAAAGTTCTAAATTGGCTGTGGAACTGGCGTTAAAGCATAAGACGCACCTCCACATTGCCCACCTTTCGACTGCCAAAGAGCTGGATTTGTTGCAGCAACCGCATGTCCGCGACTTCGTAACTATGGAGGCTGTGATTGCGCATCTGTACTTTACGAATGACGATTATGCCACAAAACGGGCCTTAATCAAGTGCAATCCATCGGTAAAAACGGCTCACGACCGTACCGAACTGCGCCGAGCACTGGCCGACGGACGCATTACGACAGTGGCAACCGACCATGCGCCTCACCTATTATCGCAGAAACAAGGCGGTTGTGCAAGTGCTACTTCGGGCATGCCGATGGTGCAATTCTCTCTACCCACTATGCTCGAGCTGGTCGATAACGGCATTATCGGCATCGAACGCTTGGTAGATCTTATGGCGCACGCCCCTGCCCGACTCTTCCAAATCAGCCAACGTGGTTTCTTGCGCAAGGGCTATCGTGCCGACATTGCCATCGTTAAGCCGAACACGGCTTGGACGGTTAGCGAAGAAAACATACAGAGCAAATGCAAATGGAGCCCTATGCAGGGACACCAATATAATTGGAAGGTGATGCACACCCTATGCAATGGCGCCCACATACTCGATGTTGATAGGTTTGATACCGACTATCGAGGCGAACAACTGCATTTCCGCGACGAAAATATATAAAGCTTATGATTGCCAGAATTGTTATACCTCTGCTGCTTGTCATCGTACTTTCTGACGTTTATATAGACGCCTACTTCTTCCGTAAGCGCATACATGTTAAGTGGTTTCAACGACTGGCATGGTGGATTCCTACGATTTTCCTTGTTGTTTACACCAGCGTTCTGGCTTCTATACGCAACTTTGCACCTGCCAATCTTACTTGGCTTTACACTTATTTATTCCTCTTAGGCGCTATTGCAGGACCGAAAGCTGTCTTTTCTTTCTGCTCTCTTGTTGGCTCATTGGTACAGAAAACCATCGCTAAAAAGCGTCGCAACTATGGTCATGGCGTGGGTTTTGCCATCGGAATAGTCGCTTTTGCAGCCTTTTTGTACGGCTTTACCTTCGGATTTACGAAGATAAAGGTGCGCCACGAAACGCTTTACTTACACAATTTGCCCAAAAACTTCGACGGATACCGCATCGTTCACGTGTCGGACCTCCACGTTGGCACCTTCACAAGCTGGCGAACGAGTATTCTGGAAGACGAAATGGACAGCATAAAGCGTATCAATCCCGACCTAATATTGTTTACGGGCGACTTGCAAAACATGCGTCCGAGCGAGCTATTGCCTGTTGCCGACTTGCTGAAACAGGGCATGAAGAACGCCATTGCGGTAAGGGGCAACCACGATTACACTGAATACGTGAAACTTACACAGCAACAACGAAAGCAACAAAACAGGGAATTTGAAGACATTGTACGCAATAAACTGGGCTGGAACCTACTGCAAAACAGCCATATTGCCATACACAAAGGCAACGACAGCATTATTATTGCAGGCACAGAGAACGATGGTAAGCCACCATTCCCACAGAAAGCCGACTACAAAAAGGCGCTCGAAGGGGTGCAACAGGGCAACTTCGTCATCATGTTGCAGCACGACCCATCGGCTTGGAAGCGCCATATACTGCCGCAAAACCTTGCACAGCTAACGCTGAGCGGCCACACACACGGCGGACAAATGCAGTTTTTTGGATTCCGTCCTACGCATATCAGAGAGAAATACGACTACGGTATTTACCGCAGTGGCAACAACATACTTAACGTAACAGATGGTTTGGGCGGCTTAGTACCCTTCCGTCTGAATATGCCAAACGAGATTGTGGTAATTACGCTAAAGGCTAAAACAACTTAATAAAAGGCTTTAAGAAAAACTTCAATGCAACAGAACGACAACCTTAATGCTGTTTCTACACAGCGCAGCACGCCCCTCGCCATAGTGCTTACCTTGCTCTATCGGCTTTATGGTATCTTTATTTTCGTACCGCTGTTTCTCTTTTCTTCTATCCTTACGGCGGTTGTAACGGTGGTTGGCTGCCGTTTCGGCAATGGCCACTTCTGGGGTTACCAGCCAGGACGACTATGGGGAATGTTCACTCTCCGCCTTTTGCTGTTGCCTGTAAAGGTGGAAGGGCACGAAAACCTACAACAAAACCAAAGTTATGTGTTCGTTGCCAACCATCAAGGGGCTTTCGATATCTTCCTCATCTACGGCTTTTTAGGGCGCAACTTTAAATGGATGATGAAGAAAGGCATACGCAAAATACCTTTCGTTGGCCTTGCCTGCGAATACGCTCACCATATTTTTGTTGATAAATCGGGGGCAAGTAAGATAAAGAAAACCTACGACGAAGCACGCAAAACACTGCGCAAAGGCATGTCGGTAGTGGTATTCCCCGAAGGCGCACGCACCTTTACGGGCCACTTAGGTTTGTTCCGTCGTGGTGCGTTTATGCTTGCCGACGAACTCGAACTGCCCGTTTGTCCGATTACCATCAATGGGTCTTTCAACGTAATGCCACGCACAAAAGACTGGCATTTGCCTAATTGGCACCCCCTAAAACTTACCATTCACAAACCCATAGAGCCGAAAGGGAAGGGTGCCGAATATGTGAAAGCGATGATGGAAGAGGCATACGAAAAAATAGAAAGTGGACTGGTGGAAGAATATAAGGGGTATGTGGAAAACCCAGACCAATAGAAACGGCGATGTCTTTGCAGGCGGAAACGTTGCTGAAACGGACATACACCACACCCATAAAACTGTAAAGAATTCGCCAAACCGCCACAACCGCATAACCGCCTGACCAACAACGCTTTGCAATACCCCTTGTTTTGCATTGCAAAAGCGGCTGTTTTACACGGCAAAAGTGCCTATATTGCAACGCAAAACAGGCGCTTTTGCGAAGCCAAACAACTGCAACGACTTTTCTTATGTATTTTCTTTACAAAACAAGCCTGATATTATCGGCTTTTCATCATGTATTTTTTTATCTGCAATCGTTAGAAATATAGAACGAGCAAAAGACTATATTCCTGCTCTATATTGGTAAAATAAATCGCCCCCAACCCCTTGCTGAAGATGCGCAAGTGGTTGGGGGGCGATGCTGTTATCGGCACTATCCTACTGCGTTAGGTTCGCCAAAAGCAGCGAAACATAGGCAGATGGCGTGTCTTCAGTGGGCGTTTATTTAAACTTCATGCCCATGTTGTACATAATAAAGCTGTATATATCGGCTTGTTCCTCGAGCTGTTTCGCCAATGGTTTGCCGCTTCCGTGACCCGCTTTGCTATCGATTCGGATAAGCACAGGGGCTGAACCGCCTTGACATTCCTGCAAAGTTGCAGCGAATTTGAACGAGTGAGCAGGTACCACACGGTCGTCGTGGTCGGCTGTTGTAACGAGAGTTGCAGGGTAGCTTACGCCCTTCTTCAAGTTGTGCAGAGGCGAATAGCCATACAAGTATTGGAACATCTCCTTGCTATCTTCGCTCGTTCCGTAGTCAGGGGCCCAGTTCCAGCCGATAGTAAACTTATGATAGCGCAGCATATCCATTACTCCCACTTGTGGAATACATACTTTGAAGAGGTCGGGACGCTGTGTCATACATGCGCCAACGAGCAAACCGCCGTTGCTTCCGCCCACTATTGCGATGTGATTCTTACTTGTGAAGTTGTTGGTAATGAGCCATTCGGCTGCCGAAATAAAGTCGTCGAACACGTTTTGCTTCTGCATCTTGGTGCCAGCGACGTGCCATTCCTCTCCATATTCGCTACCGCCGCGGAGGTTTACCTGTACATATATGCCGCCATTCTCAAGGAATGGGATACGCATAGACGAGAAACTGGGTGGCAAAGCAACGTTAAAGCCGCCGTATCCATATAGGAATACAGGATTTTTGCCGTTGCGTTTCATGTCCTTTTTATAGGTAAGGAACATCGGAACACGTGTTCCGTCCTTGCTGGTGAAGAACACTTGCTGTGTAGTATACTTGTTAAGGTCGAACTTAACCTTAGGTGCTGTGTAGAGCGTGCTCTTGTTTTGCGCAATGTCGTACTGGTAAATGGTGCCCGGAACAGTGAACGAAGAGAAGCTGTAGAAGCACTCTTTCTGTCCGCGTTCGCTGCTAAAGCCTGCTCGTCCAACGGTAGGGAGCTTTATTTCGGTTATCTCTTTGCCGTCAATGGTGTAGAGATAAAGGTGTGTCGATGCATCTTGATTGTAGGTAAGCACCATCTTATCGTCGGCAAACTCTACGTTGTCGAGCATGTGTTTGCTCTCTGGTACCAGCTCTTTCCAGTCTTTAAAGCCTGGTTTATGTATGTTTGCAACCATCACTCGTCCACGTGGTGCACCGTCGTTGGTAAGCATATAGATGTTATCACCGATGGTTCCGATGGGGTTATACTGCATATCGAGGTTGGAAGTCATCTGTATAAACTGAGCGTTTGGCACACGAAGGTCGCGCACATAGACGTTCTGACCAGAGCCAGCGCCACTCTCGTAGAGGAACATAATGGTTTCTTCGTCGTTGATAGATACCGAATAGAAGCGCAAAGGATAGGCAGGGTTCTGGTAGAACAATACGTCTTGGCTCTGTGGAGTACCTATCTTGTGGTAGTAAACCTTGTGGACTTCGTTCTTAGAGCTAAACTCTTTGCCTTTTTCGGGGGCGTCGTAAGCACTATAATAGAAGCCGTTGCCACACCATTGTGCGCCTCCAAACTTCGCCCATTCTATGTGGTCGGTCAGCAATTCGCCCGTTGCAATGTCCTTCACGTATATTTCTTGCCAGTCGCTACCGCTGCGCGAGATAACGTAAGCCATGTATTTTCCATCTTTAGAGAAGCTTGTGCTTTGCAGCGCAACAGTGCCGTCGTCGCTCAATTTGTTAGGATCGAGGAACTCACGGAGCGGTCCTCCCAGCTCGTCCATTTGGTAAAGAACGCTCTGATTCTGTAGTCCGTTGTTCTTATACACGTACCATTTGTCGTTCTTCTTAAACGGAGTGCTCACCTTTTCAAAGTCAGCCACTTCCTTCAAGCGTTTCAATAGTTTTGCACGGAAGGGTATTTTAGAGAGGTAAGCATTGGTTACTTGGTTCTCAGCCTCTACCCATGCGGCTGTTGCAGGGCTTCTGTCGTCTTCCAAAGGGCGGAAAGGGTCGGCCACTTTCACCCCGAAGTAAGTGTCTATCGTACCGTCTTGCGGTGCTTTAGGATAGGTAATGTTCTGTGCTGTCATTGTTGTTGTTGTCAGCGCGAGTGCCGATAAGGCGATAATTTTACTCATTTTATATATAGGTTAATGTTATTCAGATTTCTCAAACGCTACAAAGATAGTAATATTTTTTATATTGTTGTGGAGTGTTTCCTAAAACTTTTCGTTCCGATACTTGTCGTAAGTACGTTAAATAACTATCTTTGCACGGCATCTTAATAGTTACAATGTTACAAACTACAACTACTATGAACAAACCAGAAGAGGAAAAACATGAAAAAGAGGTAAGTGTTTTGCGAAAGAATGTGCCTTATAACGAATTGTTTTTCTACCAAAAGGCCGATGCTATTTATCAGCTAACGTATGTCTTTTGTCAGCGTTTTCTACCTAAATATGGCGACCGCACGGTCGATCAAATGGTACAAGCGGCTCGTTCGGGTAAGCAAAACATCGTGGAAGGCATAGAAGATGGCAACACATCAACGGAGATGGAGCTGAAGCTTCTTAACGTTGCACGCAGTTCGTTGCAGGAGTTACGCGAGGACTACGACGACTTTTTGCACACTCGTTGTCTTACTCGTTGGACATCAGAGCATTCTCGTTACAATGCCATGCTGCGTTTTTGCAAATATCACAACAAGGCGAACGACTATCTATCTTACGCCAACAAGTGGACAGCAGAGGAGTTTTGCAACACGTTACTGACGCTTTGCCACATCACAGATAAGATGATGTGTAGCTATTTGGCCCGATTGGAGAAGATGTTTATCGAACAAGGGGGCATTAAAGAACGTATGCATGCTGCACGAACAGGCTATCGCAAGGCACAGGACGAGTTACTAAAAAAGCTGCAAACAGAGAATTTGCAGCTTAAAACCGAGCTGGGAAGGCTACAAAGCGAGGCACAGACGCTGCGCCAAGAGGTGGAAAGGCTGCACCAAAAATTGCAAAGGTAGCCAGCAATAATGGGGGTAGCATTAAGGAAAGGGTTTCTTTTTGCTTCCTGCCAATGTTTAGGAGCTATGTTGAAACATAGCCCCTAAAGGTTTTGTTTTCCTAGTTTTCCTAGGGGTTCTAGGGGTTCTAGAGCCCCTAGCTTCCTATCCTTTCTAGGGCTCCTAGGGTTCCTAGAATCCCTAGTTTCCTATCCTTTCTAGATTTCCTAGCCTTCCTAGAAGCACTATTTCTGCCTCGCTTTCCTCGCATATTCAAACAGCGACGAGGGCAGATGGCAATACCCCTGAGGGTTCTTCTCAAGATAATCTTGGTGATATTCCTCCGCCGTATAGAAATTCTTAAGCGGAAGAAGTTCCACTTCGAGCGGCACAGAATACTTGCGTTCTTCCGCATCGAACACCTTTTTAATAATAGAACGGTCGGCTGGGTCGGTGTAATACACCCCTGTTCGGTACTGCGAACCGCGGTCGTTGCCCTGCCGATTATAGCTTGTGGGGTCGATAGACACAAAGTATAGCTTCACAAGGAAGTCCAATGACACCACATTAGGGTCGTATTTGATGTGCACTGCTTCGGCAAATCCAGTGGCATCGGTGCATACTTCTTCGTAAGTAGGGTTCTTTGTGTTGCCGTTAGCATAGCCCACTTCGGTCGATAGCACTCCTTTTATCTGCTTGATGTAGTGTTCTGTGCCCCAGAAACAACCGCCTGCAACGTATATTTCTTTCTCTTTGCGCACCAGTTTGGTGTACGCTCCATAACCTTCTTTCTCCATTTCGGCAAGCGGAATAAAGCGTAACGAAGCACTATTGATACAGTAACGCAATCCGCCCTTATCGGTTGGACCATCTTCGAATACGTGTCCAAGGTGGGCATTGCCTGTGCGGCTCTTCACTTCGATGCGCTGCATACCATGCGAATTGTCGGCTTTCTCTACCAAAAGACGCTTGTCTATGGGCTTCGAAAAGGCGGGCCAGCCGCACCCCGAGTCGTATTTGTCGGTGGAAGAGAATAGCGGTTCGCCCGTAGTAATATCTACATAGATACCTGGACGAAACTCTTTGTCGTACTGATTGGTAAACGGTCGCTCGGTAGCAGCGTGCTGCGTAACGGCATATTGTTCTGCTGTGAGCTGGCGACGGAGTGTTTCGTCGTCGGGTTTGGTGAACTTTCTTATTGTCATATTGCTTGTTTTGTTTGACGTATTATTTTTAATGTTTGTAGAATCGCCCCCTCCATTGGCTGTCCACTTGGTATTATTGCTGCACGACGCACCCATCGCAACGCAACATAATACGAAAAACGACAAAACAAAATGTAGGGTTCTTGCTTTCTGAACACACATTGCCCACTTAAAAATGTAGGGCAAATGCATTGTGTCTGTTATAAAAGTTCGCTTTTTCATCATCTATTCATGTTTATATTTTGGTGATGCTAAAGTACTAAAAAATATCCAACCACATAGCGTTATTTGCTCTTTTTTAACTAAATAGTGATGAAATTAATGTTACTTTCGGTTTGAATTGTTTTTTATAATATTCATAATTATTTCTTAATATTTACTTGCATATATTAAAATATAGTTGTAAATTTGCCGCATAGTTCTCACGTTAAATGCCTAAGAAGGGGATATTTGATAGAAAATATGGTCCCTTTTGGGTTATTTAATTTTCACAAACAACATAAAAATTTATCTTAGTTATGAAGAAAAAGATGTACAAAACGCCTAAAACTAAAGTTTATCCATTGGAGATAGAAGGCTATTTACTTACAGGATCAGGAAGCAGAAGCGGCGCAAAAGGGTTTGAAACGACACTTCCAACAATTCCGGGCGCTATTATAGGAACCATCCCTATCACTGGAAGAACATTAGGAGCAAAGACTGAACAAAAGGAAAACGAAGTAGAAATACAAGACGAAAACAATACAATATAATTATCAGACATCATTGTTTAATATTATAAAATAAGTCGATTTGGGGGAAAGGTCGTGTACCTAATCCCCTTTTTTATTGCTCATAACGTAGATGTTTGCCACCACTTGGCAGATTGTCGTTCGTCATTTGCCCAACCATAGCAGAACAAGAAACGCAGTTTCGCAATGCACTTACCCATACCACGAAAAACAAAATCCAAGTATTTTCAACACCGCAACGATGTAAACATTTTTTCAAACAGACTAAATCGTGTAACTTTCTATATTTCAACGCTTTGCAATACCCATTGTTTTGCAATGCAAAAGCGCCTGTTTTGCACGCCAAAAGTGCCTATATTGCAACGCAAAACAGGCACTATTGCAACGCAAAACAGGCACTATTGCAACGCCAAACAGTTTACTTTCGGATTTAGCATGTACTTTCTTTACAAACTAAACACCTTCTTTGCACCCTCCACACAAATTCTTTCGACTTACTGAAAGGGGTAAAATAGACATTGTTGGCGTAAAACTTATGTAATAAACCGATTATTTTGCCGAATTGTTTTGGTCTTCTGGAATAGTAAAAACCACGCTATCGACACCTGCGCAATTGGCTTTTATAAACTAAAAAGATGTGAAATGAGGTTTCATTGAGCCGAAACGACTTTCCTATACATTTATAATAGTTTTTTAATTTTTCCTTGCATATTAAAGAAAATAGTCTTATATTTGCAGCGAAATTATCGCCATAGGCCCACAATAACTAAGTCAGTATTGTAGAAACTTACCAGTTTTAACGTGTTTGATATTTAATAACAATATAAAATTTTAATTTAATAATGAGAAAAGAAGTGTATAAAACACCTACGACACAAGTATATCCTCTTCAAGTGGAAGGATATATGTTAACCGATTCGCAGCGCCAAAAGCGTATGGATAGATTTGAATCAACGCTTAAACCATTTGCTGACGGCGGTACAGAAGAGTTGGAAGACGAGAATGCTGAATAACCTTTCAACTATAATTCAAAAGATTCAAGACAACATTTAAAAATTAAAACAAGGGAAAAAGAAAATGAATAAAACAAAGAAAGCAACCTATGCGATGTTAGGCATAGTTGCGATTGCAGCTTCATTTGTAACAGCTTGTAGTAATATTGAGGCTCTTCCAAACCCTGAAGAGAATATTACTGAGGGCATCAGATTCGACGTTAACGATGTGCAAGAGACTTCTGAAGCGTCTCTTCCTAAAACTCATGCAGCTTCAGTATATGCAACTCGTACCATCGATTTGCAAGGAGAAGGCTCTGAAGGCTTCTATATAGACGAATCAACCATCGAAGGTGTAAACCCAATGCAGATTACACCAGCTACACGTGGTAGCATTAAGACAGCCGTAGATGCCAACTTTAGCGTCTTCGCAGCTAAGCCAGGAGAACAGCCAGCCTACCTTTATAATGCACAAGTAGGGAGCAACGGCGTGATGGCAACACCTAAAGAATGGAAGGTAAGAGAAGCAAGCGCATTGTCGTTCTATGCCATTTGCCCTGCAACTGCTACTGGTTTGAGCATCACCCCAAATACTGCTACAACACCAACAAAGCCTGTTATCACTTACAGCCCAGCGGTTAATGCAAAGAATCAAGTCGATCTTTTGGTGGCAGCCAACGAGAATTTGACATTCAATAAGTACGAGACTGATAACAAAATCACACTGCCTTTCACCCACGCAACAACTGCTATTATCTTCCAAATCGGTAAGGATTTGTCGTACAATCGTAAGGTTGAGAAGATCGAATTGATAGGTGTTTACGGCAAAGGTAAGTTCAATCTCACCGAACAAAAGTGGGAAGCTGATGGCTATTCAACCCCTACTACCTTCACACTCGACTATGGAACAACTGGCACTTCTACCGCTAATGTAGAGGGAACCATACTGAATCCTAACGAAGGAACATTCCTAATGCTCCCTCAAACATTGCCAAGTACAGCCAAAATAAAGATTACTTTCAATGGCGGTAAGACTTGGACTGCGTCGATAGGAGGCAAGGAATGGGTGCAAGGAACTACTAAAACATATAAGATTTCGAACACTAACGATACGGAAGATCGTGACTTTATGCTCACTGCAACACCAGAATCGAATACTCTCAACTATACACAGACACAAGCAGAGTTCCTTATTCGCAGCTATAGAAGGCCAAAAGGCTATCCTGAAGCAAATACAAACCGCGATAAAGCAGAGCCTTGGGAAGTTGTAGGATACAATCTCGATGGCAGTAATACTTGGATAGCTCCCTCTGCAAATGGCAAAGTAAAAACTGCCACTGCACCTAATTTCGATGGTGGAAGTGCTGGTGTTAAGCTCACAGTAACTGTCGATCCAGACATTATAGACCTATTGGCAGAGCGTAACAAAGTTCTTAAAACTGCTGCAAAACCAACATCAAGACTTGACCTATCAATAGTAAATGGTGTAAGAAGAGCCGCTAACTGCTACATTGTGTCAGCCCCTGGCGAGTATCAAATCCCTATAATATATGGTAATGCATGGGATAATGGTGCCAAAAACGAGCAAGCTTATAAGCCAGGTGGCGTTTCAGGAGACAATGCTTTAAAGATTTTCCAAAGCGGTTGGGGCAATATTGACCAGCCTTATATCACGCAAGGCGATAAGGCTGAGGTGATATGGGAAAGCAAAACAGGACTTGTTACAACCGAAGGCGTAACTGCTAATAGTGGTGAGAACCGCTTTATTAACTTCAAAGTTGACGAAAACAACATCGAAGAAGGCAATGCAATCATTGCTTTAAAGAAGGGTAATACCATCTATTGGAGCTGGCATATCTGGATAACAGGTAAGGAAGTAGCCAACGTTACATCGGGTAATTTCATGCTTGAGCCACTCGGTCTCAAACATGAAACATGGTTTAAGACTGCTTATGACGTTGATCGTACCATACATATTAAGCTAAGACAGACAAGAGCAGATGGCAAGGGAGCAACTAAAATCATTAAGGTTATCCAAACGCCAGGTTCAAAAGAGACTGGTACTGCAATGTTCTATCAATTCGGACGTAAAGATCCGCTGTTAGGAAATAATCCTAAATTCGTAACAAAAGCTAATGGATACTCGTTGAAAGAGGCTGCTCAAAACCCAATAACATGGGCTGGTCAGTGCAACAAAGGCATTGGTGCAAGTACAACAACACAAGGAATGTACGACTGGAACACCGACCATAATAATGATAACTCGTATTACAACCTATGGGATGCTAAGAATACGACAGGCAATTCATACGCTGGTGCGTTCATTAAAACGGTTTACGACCCATCTCCTGCAGGCTTCCATGTACCACGAAGGGCAGCGTTTAGCATTATCCAAGATGGTAAATATGCAGGCAAACCATTCTTGCCAACAGCTGGATACTATAAGCCAGGCGTAGCAACAGACCCAAAAGCAAACGAGAATGGCTATGATATTTATAAAAATGTAGGTACTGGTTACATTTGGACATGCGAAAAACTAAAATGGATATGGCCTGGTCAGACTGCACATCGTGGTATGGCTGCCTACACCAATGGCAACCATTTAGAAATGCTTCCAGACACTTATCCATTAGATTTGCACTTTGGTGTCAACGTAATTCCTATTAAGGAATAATGAATTCATAATATTCTAAATTAATAATCGCTATATATTAACTCGGTAGGGCCTATGCTCTACCGAGTTTTTTATTAAGTTAAAATAAGACCATAGAGATTTAGTGGTAATCAAAGAAAAGGTTTGTTCTTCTTTGATATTAGTAAAAACATGTGTTCATGGTAAAGCAAAACAGATGCTATAAGGCTCAGGCTACACTCAAACGAGGGGGCATTTAGCTTTTGAAACTGATTGTAAAGATTATAAAAAGTATGGATATTATTTGGAAAATTCAGAAAAAATGACTAATTTTGCAACCTGAAATAGAACAATAATACTATTATAATAATATAAAAGAATTGTAATTATGGATATAAACAAGACAATGGAAGCTGCTTTTAACAAGCAGATTGAAGCAGAATTATGGTCAGCAAACATTTACCTCGCTATGGCTTTTTGGTTCAAGAAAGAGGGCTGGAACGGCTTCGCAAGCTGGCTTTTCAAGCAAGCTGACGAGGAAAGAGGACATGCACTTGATATGGCTGACTACTTAATAGCACGTGGTGGAGTACCTACAATTGGCGCTATTCCTGCAGTAAAGAACGACTGGAAGGACGCTAAAGAGGTGTTCGAAGCTGTACTTAAGCACGAACAACACGTTACAGAACTTATCAACGAGTTGGCAGATGTGGCTGATGCAGAGAAAGATCGTGCTTCGCAGAACTTCGTTGCAAAGTATATTGACGAACAAGTTGAGGAAGAGAAGAACGTGAAAAATATTCTCTTGCTCTTCGAGCAAATGCCTTTACACGCGCTTTCACACATCGACCGCAAGCTTGGAGAGCGTGAATAAGAATATTTCATAGTTATACAATGGAACAAAGAGAGGGATAGGCAGTGTGCCTAATCCCTCTTTTTTTCTTTGTGAGTGGGAAGGTATGGAGAGTAGAAGGGTTAGGAAGAATGAATGGGTTAGGGGTTCTAAGGAAACAAGAATGTCTTGGAAAACAAGGAAAAACTATAAACTCGAGGAGATTGATAGAAGCTAAAAGAAAAACAATACCTCTGACCTGCAAGCTGAAAAAGACGTACCTGTAAGCTCAAAAAAACGCACTTGCAGGACCGAAAAAATGTAAACATTTCGCAGTATAGCCTCAACGCTGTAATCGTTTGAGCTACAACGCTTTGCAATACCCCTTGTTTTGCATTGCAAAAGTGCCTGTTTTGCTCGGTAAAAGTGCCTATATTGCAACGCAAAACAGGCGCTTTTAGAACGCAAAACAATTATTATAGTTTTTTCATTGAAGTTTCTTTACAAAATCAGAATCATTTTATGGACTTTCAAACACGGGGCTGGTAGAAGGGAATGGGCCCTGAAATAGCCTTGTTCAGCATTTCTTTTGAATTGTTTTGTAAGGTCAATTGCACCATTAAAAATAAAGTTTCCAATAATATAGGCGCCGTTATTCGTTTGCAACTTCAAGTTTTTTCTGTAACTTTGCAAACACTATACAATATAAACAAGACGAATATGGAATTATATCCAAAACTCATTACCGACGCCTTGGAGCAGGTAATGTATCCCGGAACTAAGAAGAACTTGATAGAAAGCGATATGCTCGCTGACGATATACGCATTGATGGAAACAAAGTAAGCTTTACTTTGGTGTTCCCACGCGAGACCGACCCCTTCATGAAATCGACCATTAAGGCTGCCGAAGCACAGATTCACTACTCTGTTAGTAAGGATGTTGAGGTGGAAATCAAGACCGAATACACGTCAGCACCACGCCCTGAGGTTGGAAAAATGCTACCACAGGTGAAGAATGTAATCGCTGTTAGCTCGGGAAAGGGCGGTGTTGGCAAGAGCACCGTATCGGCTAACCTTGCCATTGCCTTAGCTCGCTTGGGCTATAAGGTGGGTTTATTGGACACAGACGTATTCGGTCCGAGCATGCCAAAGATGTTTGGCGTTGAAGATGCACGCCCTTTTGCAGTGGAAAAAGACGGCCGACAGCTCATCGAACCTGTTGAAAAGTATGGCGTAAAGCTACTTTCTATTGGCTTTTTCGTTAATCCCGACAGTGCAACATTGTGGCGCGGAAGCATGGCTTGCAACGCTTTGAAACAGCTAATAGCCGATGGCAACTGGGGAGAGTTGGACTATTTCATTCTTGATACGCCTCCAGGAACCAGCGATATCCACTTAACGCTGCTCCAAACCTTAGCCATCACGGGTGCAGTTATCGTAAGTACGCCGCAAAACGTGGCCTTAGCTGACGCTCGTAAGGGCATTGACATGTACCGAAACGATAAGGTGAACGTGCCGATACTGGGCTTAGTGGAGAACATGGCATACTTTACGCCAGCCGAACTGCCCAATAATAAGTACTATATCTTTGGCAAAGAGGGTGCGAAACAGCTGGCGAAGGAAATGGAATGCCCGCTTTTGGCACAGATTCCGATAGTGCAAAGCATCTGCGAGAACGGAGATAAGGGCGAGCCTTCGGCTGTAAACATCGACAGTGTAACCGGTCAAGCCTTCATAAACCTTGCCCAAGCTGTTGTAACAGTGGTGAACCGACGCAACAAAGAGCAAGCTCCGACGAAGATCGTTAGTGTAGATAACGAATAAAAACAAACCATATAGGGGTGCAGTCTGACAATAAGCAGACTGCACCCCTGTTTCTTTCTCAATATTTTATGATGCGAATGAAGAAGGTACCATTACTATTAGGAATCATCTACCTCGCCGTGCTATGGGGCGGATTGGTCGTCATTGGATTTAATCTGCCTGACGGTGAACCTCCTTTAGAATACCAATGGGAGCAGGAAAGGGCGGCACGTAAACCGATAAATGTAGACCATTTCGCCATCGAACGTATCAATGGGGCAAAGGAATTATGGCTGCGCGATATGCCAAATGCATCTTATGAAGTTATTGTTACAACTACCAACGACCCACGCAAGTGCTGTATTAAGTACCCGAAAGACCTAATTCAGATTACATTAAACGATGGGGTGCTATACGGAAATGCCACTCCGAAGGGGGAAAAAATAGATACTGAGAAACAAAAACTGATTCACAACTACTCCGATTTCGATAAACGTGTGTTGAATCAATGGGACACTCCCGATTCATTAAAAGAAGAATTAGCCCCCATGAAACACGATGCTGACGACTATACCATCTTCATTTACATGACGGTAATGAAAGATTTCAGCGCCATTCGCACCGATAGTCCGGGCTTTACCTTTAATCTTCTCGATGTAAATTTCACCGATCTTTACTTCACTGCTGCCTATAACACCTTCTTACATCTTTACGGTAACACGAAGATAGACCAACTTTGGGTGGCATGGGTAGACTACCTATTAAACTTTGGACGAGCTAAAATAAAGAACCTCCGCATAGATATTGACGAGGAACAGAACTTCATCGACAAGCATTGCAAGGTGGACACGCTGTTGCTAACAGGCAAAGGCAACGTATCATACCTTACGCGTAAGTCGTATAAAGTAATCGAAGTGCAAGAGAAAAAGCCTGGCGATATTAACTATGGGCACGACAGTATCCCGATGATAAACATTGCTAAGCCTTATGGAAAGAAATAAAAAATACTTTGAGGATAGCCCTTTCATGTTCTATTTACAAGAATTGTGGCTTCTAAGAAAGAAGAAAATAAAGTACATAACATTCGCTTTCATGGGAGTGATATTACTCATTGATGGGTTTATCGGAACTTTTAAAGGCATCGGTTCGCCCACTGGTAACAGTTATTCAATCAGCGAAGTCGGTATGTTATACCCTTTCGTACTGCTTGCTTGTAGCCTTACGGCTTCGCTCGGCACAGGCAGTTCCAACCTGTTATCGGCTCGAAAGCTGTCTACTTTCAAGGAATGGAGCGCTCGTTGGCTATTTTTTGTTGTAGCGCCTACCCTCCTTTACATCTTCTTTGCCCACTTCATAGACGCTGTTTTCCTCTCTGTAGAGAGCCAACCCATGCCTTGGGAGGTTATGCTCGACGATATTTCGCCCAGCTATATCTTGGCTTTCATCTTTTTTTCTACATCGTTCTTCTTCCTCATATCGCTCTATCTCCCTCGCTACACCTTCTTTTTGGGTGTCCCTATAGTGGCTCTTGCCATGTATATAGTGGAGAGTAGCTTTGTGAAATACAGACGTACGGGTAATTTAATAACCGACTTAACGCCAACATTGAACCTTATTTTCATTGGCATAGCGTTGTTCTTACTACTGCTATCGTACAATAAAATAAAGTCGAACAAGGAAGAAGACTACGATTTCGACGACTAATGGCAATGCAACATGCCCACAGAGAGGGAATTGTAACAACCATTTAATATTAAAGAATAGATAATACAACAATATGGAACAACAAAGTTTTTCTGATTCTAACGTATATATGAGGGCCTACGCAAAGGCTTTATGGCAGTCAATCAAAAAGAAACAACGCAACATTACCATCATTGCTCTGGTGCTAATGTTTATTGTTGAGCTCTTCGTCGCATCTTTTCGAGGGTTTGGTTCGCCTACGGGACATGTCGGAAATTATAGTGTTATCGAGTCAATCTACCCCATTATGGTCATTGCTTGTTGCCTTGTAGCCTCGTTTGGAATGAGTTCTAAGAACCAAATATCGGCAAAAAGACTAAGTGCTTTCAAAGAATGGCTGGTCCGTTTCGGCATTTTTGTTGTGCTACCCACCTTGTTTTTCTTTATTTGTGGGCATCTAATAGACCTCTTTGTAGCCAGTCCTTCATGGCAACCAGCACCTTGGGAGATAGGATTTTACCCTTTACAGGGAGGTTGCACCTTACTTATCATATTCTTTCTCATATCGTTTTTCTTCCTTGTATCCACATTCTTCGCAAAGTATTCGTTTGTTTTCTGCTCTGTAATCATATTGTTTTTCTACATCACAGTGCCTGCAATCCTGCCAAAAGAGAAGTTTTGGCACAGCGGTTGGTACGAGGTTTCGCCCCCTGTAATAGCTTTTATCATCGCCATGACGGTGGTATCAATCGTTCTTTCCTACATCATATTATGGTATAACAGAAAGAGCGAGACTGCTAAAGAGGTGCAATAACCACACTTGCAGCTATGTACGTTGAAACAAAAGTAGGTGAATAAAAATGGAACTGGGACATTCTATGGAAGAACGTATGGGAGTAATGGAGGTTGTAAAGGCTTTGTGGGACGCAGCAAAGTGGAAGCAAATCATAGCAATGGGGCTTGCTTTGGTATTGATGACAGTGCCTAAGATGCTCAATTCCTCCTTTACTGACGGCACAGGAGTGGATATTACGCCCGAAGAAACAACGATTTTTTTCAACTATCATATTGCTTTTGTGATTTGCTGCATGATAGCTTCGTACGGCATGACAGCCCTTGGTAGCCAACAAATGTCGAAGTTGGGCATTTCGGTTTTAAAGGAATGGGCGGTTCGTTGGATTCTTTTCGTACTGTTGCCCGTCCTCTTTTTCGTTGCCATCGTTCACCTTTTCGATAATATCGGCGGCGATTCTCCTTACATCACCCACTTGTTTGGAGTTCGACTCTTCAACCTATTGGCGTGTTATACGTTGCCTCTCTTCTTCTTTGGCACGTCGTTTTTCTTCCTCATATCTACCTTTTTCAAGCGTCTTAGCTTCCTTTTCGGTGCGCTTATCCTACTTATCGCCCTCCTTATCCTTCGCACTTTACAGCCTGAAGGGGGCTTTTCTGACGAAGCAATGCAGTCTGCGGCACAGCCAGTTATCGGCTTTCTCGTTGTCGTATCGGTGCTAATGCTGGCGCTTTCCTATTATATAATATGGTGGAAGAGGAAAGAACAGGCTGCAACAACGCCTTAATGGCTGCACGCAACCCCTTTTAGCACTCTACGTGGCAAGTATGTTTTGCTTGCTTTTGTACGTTTATTCGTCACTAAACGACGCAAATCCCCACAACGAAACCGCAGAAAGTCCGATTTTCCTATGGCGTTTTAGGACATTCCCGATGGCAGTATCAGTTTTTACTGCTACCTTTGCAATATCATTAAACCATCAGCCTACGGGCATAAAACATGAAAGGAAAGAATATGAAAAAGATGAACTTTACCAGCCTACGTTGCAGCGTTATCTTATTATTCGCTGCCTTTACACTAACATTGAGCGCACAACCAAAGCAACAAAATAAGAAACTCTACTCGTTTAACCAACAGGGTGTCTACTACGAACGACAGCCAATAAGAGACGCCGACTATCGTACGTTCGTCGATTTAGGCTTCGGTTACGCTAAAGACCGATACAATGTGTACTACATGGGACGTATTCTTCCTTACGTAGACCCATACACTTTCAGTCTACGCATAGCGGTTAAGCCTTACCCAGACGACTATTCGATGGACGATGATTACGACGATGACGACGATTACTATCGCTACATCATCACCAACAACGCTGTTATCTACCGCGGTAATAAGATTAGCGACTCGCCAAGAAGCTTTAAAGACCTTGGTTGGGGATATGGAAAAGACAGCTTCAACGTCTATTACAAGGGTAAAAAGATAGACGGAGCCTTCACAAGCACCTTTAGAGTTCTCGAAAATGGCTATGCCGAAGATACTTTCGAAAGCTATTATAAGGGTAAGAAAATTAAGTAAATAAAAGGTCGGAAGACTATTGCCGACTTACAAAAACAGCACTCTCACTCATTCCGTCTGACCCTCTTGGGTGTCAGCGTCAATATAATTCCAACCCCTACGCAGTTATCTCACCAAACGAGAACTGCGTAGGGGCTTTTCGTTTTAGTAGCTTCGACTGCTATGCTTTTATGCTATCGTCGGATAGTTGCAGCAATTCTTTGAATATTTCCTTGCTGTATTCCACAAAGCGTTTGCTTATTTTTACGTCCGAAACATCTACTACGATGATGCTATCGTCGAACGCAAAGCTCATGGTTTTACTTGTAATTGTTGCCAAACGGCACCCATTGTAACAGATATCGCCGTTACATTCGGCATACAAACCGTTGCTATCGGCGTCTGGGTCGTCGTCTTTGTCCAACTTAATGGGGCGTTGAAACAGAATATACTTATCGTAATTGTATTCGTCGTCAGCCAGTCCCACCATATAATAGTTGTCCCTGCTGCTTTTCGAAGCCGTTATAGCTTTGGCTTTAAACTCTATTTTCTCCATTATTTTTCGCTGTAAACATGATATCCGAATGTGTTGTTCGGTGTCAATTTGTGCCACTCCATGCGAAAGTCGGTGCTTATTTCTCTGAACTTTTCCGTTACGATGTAATGGCTTCTGTGGCTTGCATCGCGCACAATATATACGTCATCGTCGGGCTGTACGTACACATAGGGCGCATCGCAAACCCACGATCCATCGGTAAGTTGCCTTCTGCCAGTTAGTTCCACATCTAATATGGTGGCCTCTTTCAGTATGCGAGCCATGTAGAAAGTAAGTATTTTGTCGTGGAACTGCACCCTACACGGCAAGAAAAGTAGGTCGTTTTTCAGTGTGTCGCCATTCTTTTCTACAAACCGTTCAGAGAAAATGGGAATGGGCAGAATACAGTTTAAGAAGTCTAAACGCTCGAGCTGGCGAAGCGAATAGCCTGTGTCGGCTATCAGCAAGGGGTTCACATATTCTGCACGAATTACATCTTCGTTCTCTACAAAGTACTTCCAATACCTGTCAGAGTCGGCTACCGACTTGAAATTTACAATCTGATCGAATCCTGTTTGTATTTGTTCTATTTTATACATTCGTCTTGTTTTCAATATGTTATGCCCATTTTTCTGCATCATTTCTTGGACGGCGACACCTCCCAATAATGGCTATCGAGCGTACTTTCTACTTGTTTCTCTATGTCGTCGGGCAGGTTACAGAAGAAGTCGATGCCTGTTCGCTTTTCCAATTCGGCTATTGTGATGTATTCGGTAGGCGAGTTCGAAGCTACATGGGGCGACCAAATGCCCATCGCTCTGTACTTTTTGGTAGCACAATCGTAAGCCAACAGCGCCATATAGAAATACTTTGGTACGATGAGATGGTTCACGTTACGTTCGTTTGGCTTTGTTCGTCCCATGATATCGGCTTGGTTATCGATGGTAGCAGCCTTTACAATGTAGAGCGTATCGCACTTTTTTTCTTGTGTTCCCTTCTTGTAGAACCAGCCGTTTTTGATGCGTTGCTCTAACCGCGACCACACTCCTGCGTTATGTCCTTGTAGCTGTGGCTGCATATTGGTGAGGTAGAAGGTTTGCGCATTGGCCTCCGACGAACAGATGCGGTCGTTGGAAGGGCATAGATGACCACGCGAATAGCCCGACTCTACATAGTCTGCCAGTTCGGAACGGTACTTGGCGGGTATGCTGGTATCGGCCTTAAAGGCATCTTTTCGTTTGCCATTCTTTTCGGCAACGGCGTCATACATCTGATAACAAGTCCAACGATTGGCGCGCTTTGTGCCGTCCCATTCAACGGAATAGTTCACTGGGCTGCCTGCCATATCGCTGATGTAATACGACTTTTCGTAGGTTACGTTGCTGCCTTGATAGAAGCGTGGGAACTCTAAACGCCAGCCTTCCTTGTTCTTAGCAAGGTCTTTCTTCGTGTTCTTGTTGGCGTTTCCTGCGACAAGAGGCTGTGTTGTCTGCGACAAAGGGTAGTCTATCGACACCTTCGAGTTCTTGGGATAGACTTTCACAACCACTCCTTCTACGACTCGTATGCTGTCTGCATCTCTGTCAATCGTAAAGGTATAGGTAGTTCCTTTCTTCGTTTCAATGGTTAGTTTGGTTTGCGCTTGCATACCGATAGTCATCATCAATGCAGGCAATAACAACAAGAATTTCTTCATAGCTTGTCCTTTTGGGGTTAGTAAATTTAGATTTTCTTTTCTCTTTCAATACGATTTTGTGCACCACGTGGCAATATGCTGTGTCGGCCTATCGGAAATAATTCGTGCTATCCGATAGAGAATCAGCCTACTATTCCATCGCCATCGCCCCACTCTTCCGCCGAGTTGGGTGCGTCTATGGTGGTGTAAAGTTACAGAAAAAAAGAAATAAAACAAAGAAAAGAATGCACAATTCAGAAAGAATATTACTATCTTTGTCATTACACAAGGCAAATATTTATTTGCAAAAAGAGGGATAAAAAACTTCCATGCCAACATTTTAGATACGCACAAAAGGGCATGGATACAGATAAAAGAATAGTTATTTTAAAGGTAAAAGACAATGGAAACAAACAAATTGGGTAACGTATTGCTCGTTACAGGACATACTTACGAACAACATTCGGTAGCAAACAAGTTGATAATAAAGGGTATTAAGGAACGCATACCATCACTAAAAGAAGACAATTTGGCGCAACTTTATCCCGATTATCGCATCGATGTAAAGGCAGAACAGGAAAAATTGTTGTGGGCTGACACCATTATTATTCAGGTTCCGCTGTTCTGGTTCGCAATTCCATCTATCGTAATGCGATGGATTGAAGAGGTTTTTGTGCATGGTTGGGCTTATGGTAGCAATGGCAAAGCACTGCAAGGAAAGAACATTTTAGTGGGTATCACAGCTGGTTCGCCTACCAATGCATACGAAGAAGGTACTAAAGGTGTGGGCATAAACGATATTAACAAGCACCTAAACACCATGTTCTCGTTCTGTGGCATGAACTATAAGGGGCTAATTTTCAATGGAGGGTTCCGCAATACGGGCGATGGAACTGCCGAAACCACCTTCCCTCCTATGGCAGAAAAGCATGTTTCTGACATCATGAACAAGCTGGCGTAAGGCTGAATATCAAGACAATCGTTGAAATATCGGTTGTAGCTACCACCGAAAGAACAAGGCGGGCTGTGCAAAAACGAATGTTCTATGAACATAGAAGACTTCCGTAACCACTGCTTATCGTTGAAAGAAGTTAGCGAGGAAATGCATTTCGATAAGTCCAAGAACGACTACGACCACAACATACTGGTGTTTTCGATTGGCAACAAGTGGTTTTGCTTGGTGAATATCGAGGTGTTCTACTGCTGTATTCTTAAGTCTTCACCCGATGTTTCTGCCGATTTGCAGGCGGAATACGATGCTGTACGCCCTGCTTATCACATGAATCATAGGCACTGGATATCGGTTTTCTTTAACCAAGATATGCCCGACAGCCACATCATCGAACATGTAGACGAAGCCTACCACCGTGTTCTTTCGTCGTTGCCGAAATACGAATGCCACAAATTGGTGTAGCTTCCCTCAATCGTTAAATTCTATTTAAATTCGCAAAAAGAGCAGGTTTAAAAAACAATAGCGGCTGTTTCGCTTTGCAATAGTACCTATATTGCAAGGCAAAACAGCCGCTTTTAGCGTGCAAAAAATGTTGACTTTGTCTTTAAATATGGTTCAATGCGTTTATTCCTACAATGTTTCAATCATTCAAACAATGGGAAAACAGCTATTTTAATCAAAGTAACTATACTGCCTTTTAAAGAAGTCTTCAATGTCTTTTACCAGTGTTGGGTTGCTTAATAAGGCTTGACGGTTAATCAATAGATACGCGCTTTTCTCTTTATTTTCCATGTGAAGAAAGTATTTATCGCTGAAATAAGTTGCTATAAGAGTGGAATATACCTTATATCTTTTGGTTTCTTTAGGTCCTTCATTCTTACTATTTACACCAATAAACCCAAATGATGCATTGGTGTTTTCCCTATAAATGGTAAGCATTATATTGACACATGTATTGATAATGCGTCTCGGTTCGTATGTACCCGTAAGCATTTGGTACTTGTGTTTAGACCATCTCCAAGCCTTAGGGTAAAACTTTACCGCAAAAATATTGTGCTCGTATTCTTCAACGAGCACAATATAACATATCTTAGACTTTGTAGATGTGAACCTATACAATCTGTTTTGTATGTGCCCATCTTTATTTATATACTCATATTTTATGAAATAAAACGAGTAAGAGTTAGTGTCTGTATTCACAACAAGTACTGATATACAGATATTCTTCTATTCTGAAGCACCTCCTTAGACACATCTGACAATACAAAGTTACTATTTTTCTCTTGCACGTCTTTCTGTTTTTTTAACCTAAGGTCTCCCATAATCCATTCTATATATAGGGTAAATAATGACTAAAAACTAAAATAAAAATGTTGATAAAATATCAAATTTCAAAGAGATATGCAAAGATACATAGAAATAAATAAACAAACAAAGAAAGTAATACAAATAGAATATTAAGCAACTAATTTTATCAAAACAACATAAAAAGTACGCATTATTCGTTTAAAAGCGCAGATCTTCTTTTATCAATGAATAACTGCGGGTTTGCGCAAATTTTTCTTCAGATGAGTGAAATAAATACTTTTATAAATCCTTTATGTCTACTCAACTTTGTAAAGAAAGTTCCGAAGAAAAACGATAGTTTTGTTTTGGCATTGCAAAAGAGCCTGTTTTGTCGTTCAAAACAGGCTCTTTTATCGTGCAAAACCTATGCTTTTAGAGTGCAAAACAATGGGTATTGTAAGGCATTGATAACATGATAGTTAGACAGAAATCATACTTATGAAAAATATTTACACCTATATTACTGCTTATTCACTCAAAAAAGTAGATTGCTTTCTCCTAATTTCCGTTGCTCGTTATTAGGGTTTTAAAATAGAAAACATCTTTTACAGTGAACTTAAAAACGGGAAAATAGTTTCGTAAGCTTTGGTTCTGAAACAAAAAAACAGCCCCAAACATGATGGTTTGGAGCTGCACTTATTGAAATGTTAGGGTTCAGTTTTATAGACTTTCTACATCTATATATCGCAGAAACTTATTTTTTATTGTGTAAAACACACTTTTTTATTTTGCAAGAACCGAAGAAATCGGTCGTAAAGCGTTTGTTCTTATGGTTTCCGAACCCTGCTTTTTTATTCTGCTGGTACTTCGAACTTGTCGCCAGTTTGCTCGATGAGCGCCTTGCGAGCGGCTTGGCTCATGCCTGGACGTGCTGGACGAGCGCCCCATCCCTCCTCTGTACGTTCGAATTTACCGTCTTTTTCTGGTTTCACAGCCATATCGTTGTACTTCACGATAAGGTAGGTTGCGAGTTTTTTCCACTCTGCAAGCATTTCATTACTCTTAGCAACTGAGTAGTCGTTGAGCAACTTTATAGCTGCAGCCTTATCGTTCTGGTAGAGTTGTTGCGCTCTTTCTTCAATCAACTTTTGGTTGGCTGCATAGCCTTTTTCCAAACGATCGCGCACTTCCTTAAGCGATGGGAACATCTGAGAGTAGCGTGGATAAACCATGTTTGCCACCCAGTTGCATACCCAGAATGCGTTTTTGTCTGAGAAAGTAACGGCATCTGCGCCTGGTGTATTGAAACATTCAGCACGCTCTACATTGCTACAATAGATTGGAACATACGCTGCCATGTTGCTATCGTCGTTTGCAAACCAGATGATACCACCGATTTCGCGTGGCAACCATGAGCGTAACTGGCACACATAAGAGAACGCGCTCTGCTGTGTAGAGGCTGGACGCTCTGTGAAATACTTCTTTCCGTTGTACTCAAATGTCAATGGTGTTGGGCGATATGGCATCTCCCAAAGTCCTTGACCGCAGTCGTTAAGGGTGCTAAGTGCTGTTCCTTCGTAGTGATCGCGCATGCTCATCTGCATATCAGCGAGTGTTAGCTTGCGGTCTGGTTGTATCCAAAGAGGCATATCTTCGGCGTTTTTGTCTTTACCAAGCGCCCAAGGCAAGTAGCGAGACATATCTTTGAAGTGGTTGAAGAAGCTCCATACGCGTGCATCGCAGTAGCGACGGCCGCCGAAAGTGGGTGCTGCGTAAACCATTTTCCAGTTAAAGTCTTTGTCTTTACCGTTGAACCAGCCCTTCTCACGAGCGTATTTGATGCAGTTTTTAGATGTCATTACATCGGTGTTGTAGGTAGAGAACTGACCGATACGGGCTTGATTGGCGTGTCCTGAAATCATTCCGTCAGGGATACGCACAGCAACCCATACCACCTTTTGCTTCTTATCGCCACCGCAACCCATCATTTCGAGAATCCAAACCTCGTTAGGATCGGCTATGGTAAAGCTTTCGCCACTTGACTGGTAGCCGTATTTTTCTACCAATTCGGTCATCACTTTGATGGCTTCGCGAGCTGTCTTGGCACGTTGTAAGCCTAAATACATGAGTGAACCGTAGTCGATAATACCTGTCTTATCGATCATTTCTTCACGTCCGCCATAGGTTGTTTCGCCAATGCTGAGCTGATACTCGTTGATGTTACCGATAACATTGTAGGTTTCGGCAGCCTCATCGATAAAGCCATGGCGTTCGCCTGAGTCGTAATCAATGATTTCGCGCTTTGTTCCCTTTGCGTGTTTGCCAGCGGCATAGTGGCAAAGATTGGTGAACATACCGTAGTCGTCGGCACTGTAAGTAACGTAAACCGAGCCGTCGGTGGTTGCACCACGTGTTGCAATAAAGTTTGTACAAGCCTCTGCCGTTGCGTATGTGCAGATGGCAAGCACTGCTAATAGTAGTTTCTTCATAATTATGTAGGTTTTTAAAAATATTACTTTCACATTATATATATAGTTCGTCAATAAACTAATTGCGTTGTATAGGTGGCCACATTCTCCCTGCGGTCGGTAACGACAATGCGCAGCGTGCGTTGCGCTTTCGTAGGTGGAAGGGGCGTTTTGCGCAGGTCGCAGAAGATGATAGAACGGTCTTTGCCTTGTTCGAACAACACAAACTTGTTGTCGAGATAGGCTTCGTAGCTCTTCACTCCGCTACCTGTGTCGGTCAGTTGGAAGGATAACGACGTCGGACTGTTGGACGTTTGTCGGATTACGGGCTTCGTATTGTCGTACGCAGCATAGTAAACCAGACCGAGTTCGCGTATGTTTCCTTGTAGCCAACCGTCTTTATAAGTGCCTCCGCAGAACATGGGCGGTGTGCCAGGACCGCTCGTTGGCGACTGGGCAGCCATGTATAGCTTAGACGGAACGGCTGGAGGGGTGGCTATTCGTACCTTTAAATCGGTGTAACTGAGCAGTGGGAACGACATCGGAGCAAAGCGATAGCCTGGCGATAAGGCACCTGGAACATTGTATTGCTGGGGGTGTAAGAGGCTGTTTCGAGCCAAAAGGTCGCCCTTTACATGGAGCAAAGCTGCACCAAAAGCTACGTTGTTGTTGCGGTTTACGAGTAGGGCTGTGTTGCCATTGCCTATGGGCTGTGCGGGCGGAATGGCATGGGGAGTGCCTACTACATATATATCTTTAATGGTTTTGTTACCGTAGTAGTCGCGGAAAACATATTGAAGGTGGTACTCTCGCTGTTGATTGAAGTCGATAATTCCCTTCGATGCATTGGTCTTAATGAATGGAAGGCGGTTTCCTGGTTCAACAAACGATTTCAAATACCATGTGCGATGACTTGAGAAATAGTCGTAATCGCCCCACACATTAATCATTCTGTTGCACTTCTGGGGTATGTTGTTCACATCGCTTTTATAGATAAGCTTGCCGTCGCAATATAGTTCTGTATAGCGAACGCCATAGTTGTTGTACACGCTATCCATGTGATCGTAAGCCCATGTGCCGAAACCTACCTTGCCCCAGGCGGGGTATCGGGTTTCGCCAAACGAGCAAATGCGACTTTCTTGTGTACCTTGAAAGACGCCTTGCCCCTGCTGTGGGTAGGTTCTAAAGGAATAAGCGGTGGGTGCTTGTGTATCAGGAGCGATGTGGGAAAGCCAGTTCAGGGGGTCCATCAGGTTGCCGGTGGCGGTTTGGTGTACCTCTAAATGGAGGTGCGGACCTTGCGATGAACCTGTGTTTCCGCTAAGAGCGATGAACTGTCCTTTGCTTACTGGGAGTTCACCAGGGCGGAAATGTATGTCGCCATTGAACTTTTTATGTGCATATTGCCAGCGTTCTACGGCTGCTTGCACCTGTGGGGCAAAGCGATTGAGGTGGACATAGAAACTGGAATAGCCGTTGGGGTGAGCCACAACAAGGGCGTAGCCGAATCCATATTCGCCTACGATGGCTCGAGAAATATAACCATCGGCTATAGAATAGATGCCGAAGTTTACGCCACGCTCGGTCTTTATGTCGATGCCACAGTGGAAATGGTTGGGTCGTGGTTCGCCAAAATTGCCGGCAAGTTGCACTGGTATGTGTACAGGCGAGCCGAAAGAGAGGGCTGAAAGCAGTAAACTAACAAAGAGTTGCATTGGTTTTTAACTCGTTTTCTTTATTCTTTTGTTGTTGTTTTATTTTTGTTTTGTTGTTTTGTTTGTGCCTTTACAAAGCATGTTCGGTGAGCATTTTGCCATCTTTATAGGCACAGAGGTTGCCCTCATGGTCTTGTATCTGAACCTCGCCGCCTATCCATTCGGTCATGGCAAGCTCCTCTTTGAGGGGGAAACAACGCACTACGGCGTTGCCAACGAGTTCTATAACGGCAGGTTCTATGCGTTTATCGTTGCATATTGCCGTGTTTGCGGCTACCCTTCTCATCGTGTTTGGGGCGTGGGAATGCCTCTTTCTATACGGGCTTCCTCTGGTGTTCGCACTTTCTCAATAACGGGTTGGCCTCCGTTTGGGGGTATCTGACCTTGATCTTTGCCCACTGGTTCACCGCCAACGTTGCGTATTGGATAGTTGTTATCGACAGAATCGGACGGCACAACGGCTGGCGGCTTCTGCTGATGCATGCGAATAAGCTTGATATTGGTGATGGCTAAGAGGCGGAAAGTGGTTGTTTCTTCTTTCGGTGGCGGCATGTAGAAGAAGCCACGCACCCTCTTTATACCCAGACGAGCGTCGTCTACGATAGCCACTACTTGGTGTCCATCGTTGAAGAAGCGTGCCGTTTCGATGGCAACACTGTCGTTTTTGAAGGTTACAGTAAATACTGCCACACCTTCGCGGGTACCATCTTGCACTATGAACAAGGGGTCGAACTCAAGCGTTAGCAGGTCTCCTCGGTGGAAGGCGGTATCTGTTTTGATTTCAAAATAGTCGTAGTTGTAAGGCGATTGTGGTAATAATACCATCGATTTGGCCTTGTCCCACACGTTTGTAGTGTCGCCATTGAGTGTCGTTCCACCGTATTGACTGAAGTCGGAGGCCGTTGCTCCTTGTGCAATGGCTTCTTTTTTCAACCTGTCGCCTATCTTTTCGTACATCTTTTTCAGGCGTTCGGTGTGGCGGGTGTAGTATTTTAGCGAGTTGTCGAACTCGGTTTGGTCTATTCCGTAGCGCTGGAACACCGCCAGCTTGTAGGCTTCTTGCTCGGTGGGTGATACGCCTTTAACCGATGCCATCGACATGGCAACGTGGTAATCGTACAACAAATCTTCCATCTCATCAGGCTGAATGTATTCTGAAGGTACGGTTGGCTTGCACGAAACCAACACAAATGCGAGCAAGACGAGGAGTTTTGCCCAACTTCTTTTACGCTTATTGTGTGTTTGTACGTGCATTGCTGTTGTTGATTTTTATTTGTTTGCTGTTGTTTGTGTTATTCTTTCGTCTGCGTAGGCTCGTTGTCTTCAACCACACATTCGTCATCTTCTGCTACCAATTGTGCGGATCCTGTATTGTTAAAGTCGTTTCGATAGAACAAGAAAAGCACTACTACTCCCACAGAAATACAGGCATCGGCAAAGTTAAAGATGGCTGAGAAGAAGGTGAAATCTTCGCCACCCCACACTGGGAACCAGTCGGGGAAGGTGCCATGGAACAGCGGAAACGAGAACATATCAACTACATTGCCCATCAGTATCGATGCGTAGCCTTCGCCCCATGGTACGAGTTGGGCAGGCGGTAAGTTGCTATAATAAGGGTGCGAGGCCGTAAATATTTCGCCATAGACAAGTGAATCGATGATGTTTCCAGCCGCTCCAGCGTAAATCATGCTCAGTACGACGATGTAACCCATGCTTGCTCCCTCTTTGATTTTTTTATAAATGTACCACGTTAGGCCTCCTACAGCAACGATACGGAACAAACTTAGGAAGAGTTTGCTACCGATTTCCATGCCGAAAGCCATGCCGCGGTTTTCTATAAACGAGATGCGAAACCAGTCGAATATGACGATTTCCTCGCCAATATTCATGTTTAGCTTCACCTCTACCTTTATTATTTGGTCAATCAACAGCAGCAACCCGATGATTGCTGCTGCGATAACACTTTTCTTTTTGGTGCTCATTTGAACCTTTAATGGTCTTTATTAGCCTGCTTCGATGCCACGCTGAGTGTTGCGTGTGGCACTATTCTGAGGCGTTCCTTGGGAATTAGTTCTCCCGTTATTCGATCTATACCGTATGTTTTATTATCTATACGTATCAAAGCTGCCTGCAAACCTTGAATAAACTTCTGCTGACGCTGTGCCATTTGTACGAGTTCTTCCTTGGATTGATTGGTGCTTCCTTCTTCCAAAGTCTTGTAAGTGGGTGATGTATCATTTACATCGTTGGTGTTTTTGTTCATCAACACCTTCATGGTTTCCTCATAATCAGACTTTGCAATCTCTAATTTCTGATTGATAATAGCGCGGAACTCCTCGAGTTCTTCATCGCTATAACGCTTCTTTTCCTCCATAGTTTTTAGCTTAATAGTGTTTTACTTGGAACTTTTTCCTTTTATCTTAATATATAATAAGGTGTACTGCGTTGTGGTGGAAGAGCGTTCAGCCACCACAAGCAGTCCTCCTTCTTATGCTTTTTGTACGAGAATGTTGAGCTTGAAGTCGTCGAATTCCACTTCTGTTCCATTATTTTCAGCCACCAAGATGTCGTTTGCGAGCACCTGAGTCTTAATGTCTTCGCCAAAGACAGCGATTGCTGCAGCAGCTTCTTCATGAGGTGCTATGGTAACAATGATGCGGTCTGTGATTTCGAAACCAGTTTCCTTGCGGAGATTCTGAATACGATTGATAAGTTCACGAGCCATTCCTTCCTTCTTCAACTCGTCGGTTAGCTCAACTTCGAGGGCCACTGTGAGGTTGCCTTCGTTGCTTACAAGCCAGCCTGGCATGTCTTCTGAGATAATCTCAACATCGGTTACGTCTACGCTGATAGGCTCTCCTTGCAAATCGAAAGCGAAGTTTCCGCTCTGTTCGAACTGCGCTATCTCTTCCTGACTGAGGCTGTTCATCTTTGCAGCAACGTCTTTCATGAGCTTGCCATACTTCTTTCCCATGACACGGAAGTTACACTTCACTTTCTTCACAAGTATGCCTTGACCTTCTACGAAGTTAAGTTCTTTCACATTAACCTCGCTCTTTATGAGGTCTGCCATAGCTGTAATGTGCTGGCGTTGTGTGTTATCGATGGCTGGAACCATGATTTGTGCGAGCGGTTGGCGCACTTTGATGTTCACTTTACGGCGCAAAGCCAATACCATAGAAGTGATGCGCTGTGCCATATCCATACGTGCTTCGAGGTCGAGGTCGATGTTTGCTTTATCAGAAACAGGCCACTTGTCGAGGTGAACACTCTCTTTCTTGCCGCCAAGGTCGTGATATAGTTCGTCAGCATAGAATGGAGCGAATGGTGCAACAAGCTTAGCAACCGTCATAAGACATGTATATAGCGCGTCATAAGCGCTGCGTTTGTTGCCACTCATCTCCTTTCCCCAGAAGCGTTTGCGGTTTAAGCGCACGTACCAGTTGCTCAAATCGTCGTTAACGAAGTTGTCTATCAAGCGTCCAGCGCGTGTTGGGTCGTAGCTTTCAAGCTCTTTTGTAACCTTATCTACCAACGAATTGAGTTTAGAAATAATCCAACGGTCAATCTCGGTAGCATCTTCAGTCAGCACAGGAGTGCCTTCAGCAGGCAGTTCGTAGTTATCTACGTTTGCATAAAGGGCGAAAAAGCTATACGTATTATATAATGTGCCGAAGAATTTGCGGCGACATTCGTCTACACCATCGGGGTCGAACTTAAGGTTATCCCATGGTTCGCTGTTGGTCATCATATAGAAACGCACTGGATCGGCGCCATACTTCTCCATCATTTCGAACGGATTAGTAACGTTGCCCACGTGCTTACTCATCTTATTACCCTTTGCATCGAGCACGAGACCAGTTGATATTACGTTCTTAAATGCCACCGAATCGAACACCATAGTAGCGATTGCGTGCAGTGTAAAGAACCAACCACGTGTTTGATCAACGCCTTCGTTGATGAAATCGGCTGGGTAGAAAGCTGGCGGAACAGCTATTCCGCTGTACGAAGAGTTTACAAGTTGCTTGCGATATTCCTCTTCTGAGAGTCCAGTTTTGGCCAAACCCTCTTTATTTATTTCGCCTTCGAATGGATAATGGAGCTGTGCGTAAGGCATAGAACCACTATCGAACCACACGTCGATAAGGTCATCTTCGCGTCGCATAGGCTCTCCTGCGTCGTTAACGAGTACGATTTCGTCCACGTAAGGGCGATGTAAGTCGATACGATCGTAGTTTTCTTGACTAAAATCGCCTACTATGAAGCCACGATCCCTTAGTGGATTGCTCTTCATAACGCCTGCTGCCACTGCATTATCTATCTCTTTGTACAGTTCTTCAACCGATCCGATGCACTTTTCGTTGCGTTTATCGTCGCGCCAGATAGGCAACGGCGTGCCCCAGAAGCGCGAGCGGCTCAAGTTCCAGTCGTTAAGATTCTCCAACCAGTTGCCAAATCGGCCTGTACCTGTAGACTCTGGCTGCCAGTTGATGGTCTTATTAAGTTCCACCATACGTGCTTTTGCGTCCGTATCTTTGATGAACCAGCTGTCAAGCGGATAGTAAAGAATTGGCTTATCGGTACGCCAGCAGTGCGGATAGTTGTGCGTATGCTTTTGAATATTGAATGCTTCGCCTGCTATTTTCATCTCCATGCAAAGCATAATGTTAAGGTCTTCGGCCTTTTCCGAGCCTGTTTTGTCCCACACACCATCTGGATTGAAGCGTGGATCGTATGCATTCTTCACGTAATCGCCTGCATGTTTGCCGTAAGCATCAATGTTTACGCAAGCCGAAACGAAGTTTTTGTCGAGCTCTTCAATGGTATAATACTTGCCTTGCAAGTCTACCATAGGACGTGTTTCGCCCTTTTTCGAGATAAGATAGAGTGCTGGAATATTCGCATCCTTCGCTACTTTGGCGTCATCGGCACCGAAAGTTGGTGCAATATGTACGATACCAGTACCGTCTTCGGTAGTAACGTAGTCGCCAAGTATAATGCGGAAGGCTTCGCTTTCCATCTCTACGAATGCGTCGCGGCCGTCCTCGCTTTGGAAGATCTTATCTTTATGTGTGTCAGCGTAGTTGTTTACGAATGCAGGAGCGAGCTCTCCGATTCGTTCAACAGGCTTAATCCATTTCATAAGTTGCTCGTAGTGAACACCTTCGAGGTCGGTTCCCATCACCTTACCCACGATACGGTAAGGCAAAACCTTATCGTTTGGTTCGTAAGCAGGCATTTCTCCTTCCTTCACTTCGCCTTCTGGCTTGAAGTAAGCTGCCACTCTTGTAGATGCTACTACCACTGTTGCCTTGTCGGCAGTATATGGATTGTATGTTTCAACTATCCAATATTCAATCTTCGGGCCCACACAGAGTGCCACATTCGATGGCAATGTCCATGGAGTAGTGGTCCAAGCGAGGAACGAAGGTTTGCCCCACGCATTGGTTTTGATGCCTTGTTTCTGGCAAAAAGCCTTCCAATCGTTTTCTACGATGGTAAAGTGTACTGTTGCGGTAGTATCTTTTACGTCGCGATAACAACCTGGTTGGTTCAGCTCGTGGCTTGAAAGTCCTGTACCAGCACCTGGTGAATAAGGTTGAATGGTGTAACCTTTGTAAAGCAATCCCTTGTTGTAGAGCTGTTTTAAGAGCCACCATAGTGTTTCAATATATTTGTTATCGTAGGTGATGTAAGGGTTGTCGAGGTCTACAAAGTATCCCATTTCTTCTGTAAGTTTACGCCATTCTTCTGTAAACTTCATCACGTTTTCACGACATTTGTGGTTGTATTCCTCTGTCGAAATATATTTTTCAGACGCTTTATTGTCTATATCTTTCTTCGTAATGCCCAGTTCTTTCTCCACACCGAGCTCTACTGGCAGTCCGTGTGTGTCCCAACCAGCTTTGCGATGTACCTGAAAGCCCTGCATTGTCTTATATCTGTTGAACGTATCCTTAATGGCTCGCGCCAGCACATGGTGTATTCCAGGGTGTCCATTAGCTGATGGAGGACCCTCAAAGAAGATGAATTGCGGTTCACCTTCGCGTTCATCGATACTCTTATGGAAGATATCGTTCTTCTTCCATGCTTCTAATACGTCTTTATTGGTACCTACCAAGTTCAGTCCGTTATGTTCGGCGAATTTCTTTACCATAGTCGTATGTTTCTGTTACCTATTTTCTTTAGAAATGCAAATGTACGTATTTTATTTTAATTATGGGGGAGAAATAATGAAAAAAAGACGAAACGAAACTCCGATAGAAACTGAAAGGTGGCGCATACAGGGTCTTCTTGGCTTATCGGGGTGGCTCTAAGGGCTGCAACACCCCTACTCTGACGTTGCAAAACGATTAGAACAGAAACACGACAATAGTAAAAAAATTACAAAAAAACAATGCTATTTATTTGGTATTAAGAAGATAAAACGCTATTTTTGCGAAAGTTTCATACATTAACTTAATAGAAAACGAAATGTCCTGATTACCCAACTAAACGCCCAAATCTCCGATTCGGCGTGGCTCCTAATAGGGAGTTTCAACAGGGAGACACTGCTTACATGAAGCCTAATTTACTTAAACACGCTTACGCAACGTTTGTTGCGATGTTCATCACAATGCTATCGATGCCTGCAATGGCGCAATCTGAAGGCAAAGCGAGGATTATTCTTGAAGCTCACAACGTGTGGAGCGATGGCAGCGGATACCAAATGTTGCTCGATGCCGACCACAATTTGTATGGCGATAAGATACCTGCGGAGGGACCAATATGGGACGATAAGAATCCGCCTGCTAATCTATACGATGGCTTCGAGTATAAAATTCCTGCACAGGCCGACCCTTCTACCACGCCGAAATATATGGTGATGGACGGCGAAGACTATGTGGACATTCCTGCAGGTATATACGATTTCTGTATCGTTGCGCCTCAAACGGATACTAAAATATGGATTGCGGGCGATGCTGACGGCCCTACAAGGGGCAACGATTATAACTTTGAAGCGGGCAAAACCTATCGTTTCACGATGCATATCGTAACGGAAGTGAACAACGATGGGGCGAAACTTGTTATCACTGAAGGCGGTAAGGTTACTACATACGACCTCTGGGTGGGCGGAACTCAGGTTACTTCGGAAAACTGTAACGACCTTCCGCACTCGAAAGGCACTGTGTTTTACGACCCTTCAACGAAGACTTTGAACCTCTACGATGCTTATATCAACATCTACGGAGCCGATGAAGCCATCAGAACGAATATGGACGGCCTCACCATTCACGCTGAAGGAACGAACATGCTCGCCTCTACCGATGGCGCAGCTATCAAGACCGACAACGCAAAGGTTACGATTACGGGGGGTGGAGCGCTAACTTTAACAGGTAAAAAGTTTGGTTTGCACGCTGCCAACAAGTCGTCGCTGCTGCTCGACAACTGTACAATTTCGTGCGAAGGTACCTTCGGTAACGATGCCAACGATGCGGCCATCAGTATCAAGCAAGCCACCGTTATAGCGAAAGGCAATAAACTTGCGAGTGTTTGCGGTATTCAATCGCTCGACCTTAGTGGCGCTTCTATCTCGCAACCTGCTGGTGCTTACTTCGATGCAACGCTTGGTGGCATTGCGCTCAACGGACAATTGGTGAACGATAAGGTGATTATCAAGGCGAAGGATATTGTGTATTACGACCTCGAAGTGGGCAGCCGAAAGGTTACTTCGGCTAACTGCGACGACCTTTCTAAACTCGATAACGTGAGCGGAAAGGCAAGTTACAACCCTGAAACAAAGGTGCTTACTTTCGAAAATGCCGATATTTCTGGCACCATCAATGCCATTGTATCGCACATCGATGGCCTCACCATCAAGCTCATCGGCAACAACTCTTTCGTTACAGAATATGTTGCAATTAGCATTACTAAGCCTTTGACCATCACAGGTGGTGGCTCTTTGAAGGCTAAGAGTACGAGAGATTGCGCTATTTACGCCAATCAAACCGACCTGCACATCGAGAATTGCACCGTGAATGCGGAGAGTCCTGTGTACGGAATAGCTGGAGATGGCGGCACTAACGAACATCTTAGCATTAAGAATGCAAATGTTACAGCCATCGGAACCGAGTATGCTTCTATCGCAGACTTGGCTTCTCTCACGCTCACCGACTGTATTTTAGTTCAACCTTCTGGTGCTGCCTTCGACCCAGTGAAGCACTGTGTGGCTCTTAACGGAACTCCTGTGAAGAGCAAGGTGGTGATTACGAACGACCCGAATGGCATCGTTAGTCCTTCGGCTGATGTTCCAACGACTGCTCAAGGGGTTTATACGCTAAGCGGAGTGCGCCTCTCTGCCGAACCAAAAGACTTGCCGAAGGGCATCTATATCGTCAATGGCAAGAAGGTGGTGAAGCCTTAAACAACGCTGCGGGAGTGCAAATTGGCGCACTCCTGCCACGCTTTTCAAAAATAATATCCAAGGATATAGTTTCTATATATACTCTAATTTTTTTCATGTCCCGGCTCAAACTTTAATCTACATCACAAGGGGCGCAACGCTATTGCGCTCCTTTCTTTTTGTCGCCTTGCTTGTTTTTCTGTATGGCATCAGCCCTAAAACTTTCTTGCTGAAGTATGCAAACATTGGAATAATTATGCAAACACAATGTTTGCGCATATCTTTCGTGTAACCATCTGACCTACAACACTTTGCAATACCCCTTGTTTTGCATTGCAAAAGTGCCTGTTTTGCTCGGTAAAAGTGCCTATATTGCAACGCAAAACAGCCGCTTTTGCGAAGCCATACCGCAGGTATTGATTTGCCACAGCATATTTTTCGCAAAACAACGCAACTTTATACAGAAAATCGTTCCGATGGGGTGGCGTTCCTGAAGCGGTTTTTTACGAATGGAATATTGGGTGAATGAGGGAAGAAAAATGGGAATTTAAAATGCGCAGAAATGCTTTTTTGTAAAACATCGAGTATATTTGCATTCATCATCGCAAGGGATATTATCGTTCAACGCAATGATTTAAAAGAACGAAACAACCCTAAGCCGCACGTTATCAGCCTGCAACGTGGACACCTTAAACCGCCTTGCACGCTGAAAAAATACCATCTAAACACTACTTTTCAACTTCGCTAATCGTGCAAAAAATGTGCTTCTACCGCAAAAACGCACAATGAAATGCCACAAAAACGCACATTGAAACACCACAAAAACGCACAACGAAATGCCACAAAAACGCACAATTGGGATACTGAAAGGTAACGAACGAAGGGTGGAAGCGTAGAAAAAACAATAAAAAAATAAGACAAATTATTTGGAGTTTAAAAGTAAATATGCTATTTTTGCGAATGTTTCATACATTAACTTAATAGAAAGCATTTCTTAATTAACCTACTTTACGCCCACATCTCCGACACGGCGTAACTCCGAAGAGGGAGTTTCAACAGGGAGAAACTGATAACATGAAACCAAATCTACTTAAGAACACGGGCGCAACTATGGTTGCATTGTTCATCGCTATGCTCGCTCTAACAACTTCAGCTCACGCTCAAGGCACAGCAAGAATTATTCTCGAAGCGCACAACGTATGGGGCGACGGCAGCGGATACCAGCTGTTGCTCGATGCCGACCACAACCTTTACGGCGAAAGAATACCTTGTGGCGGACCGCTTTGGAAGGACGCTAATCCGCCAGCTGACCTCTATAACGGCTTCGAATATAAGATTCCAGCTAACGCTGACCCCTCTACTACTCCGAAATACATGGTGGTTGATGGTGAAGACTACGTGGATATTCCTGCTGGTATATACGATTTCTGCATCACAGCACCGCAGGCTAACTCGAAAATATGGATTGCGGGAGATGGCGATGCGCCCACAAGGGACAACGATTACAAGTTCGAAGCGGGCAAAACATACCGCTTTACAATGTATAGAAGTACGGAAGATGAGAACGACGCAGCCAAGCTTTCGATTACTGGAAGTGGCGAGATTACAACCTATAAACTATGGATTGGTGGCACACAGGTTACTTCTGATAACTGCAACGACTTGCCTCATACCGACGGAAACATTAGCTACGACCCTGCCACAAGGGTGCTAACGCTCGACAACGCAACTATCAACGCAACTGGAGAGAATGATGGTATATGGTCGAAAACTGATGGTCTGACAATTATTATTGTCGGAAATAGCACCATAAACGCTACGGGTGGCGCGGCTATCAAGGTGGAAGAATCGCACTGCACAATGGGTAGCGGCGACAAACTGAACCTTTCGGGAAAGAAATATGCACTGAATGTTACGGCTAAAGCAAACCTATTCCTTAGTAATTGTACCATCGATTGCGATGGTTCGTTCGGCAACGACATCAACGATGCAACGGTTTCTATCAACAATTCGAACATTACGGCTAAGGGAAAGGGCACCGAAAGTGTGCGCGGAATAGAGAAATTAACGCTCGAAGGTTGTGCTGTTACCAAACCTGCAGGGGCTACTTACGACCCAACATTGTGTGGTGTAGCGCTTAACGGAAAACTTGTTGCCGACCAGGTAAGTATCTCTACCATTGCTGCTTACGACCTTGAGGTGGCTGGAACAAAGGTTACGGCAATGAACTGCAACGACCTTTCGAAGATTGAAGGCTTGAAAGGTAGTGCCCATTACGACCCAACGACAAAGGTTCTGACGCTGAACAACGCTACCATAGACACGGAAAGCGAAAACGCTATCCTCTCTAACATCGACAATTTAACCGTGAAATGTATCGGCACCAATACGCTAAAGGCACAGAAAGCAGCCATTAGTTTGAAGAGTTCGCTAACCATTAATGGCGGCGGAATACTGAATGTGGAAAGCGAGAAAGATTGTGCCATCTACGTAAACAATGCCAACCTTGTTGTGGAGGACTGCACCTTGAACGCTAAGAGCAAGCTCTACGGCATTTCGGGCAACAACGGTGAGAGCGAAAATCTGACCATCAGAAACGCTAACGTAACTGCTGAAGGTACGGAAAGAGGTTCTATTGTGGACTTCGCATCGCTCTTTATGGAAGGTTGTAGCATAACGCAACCCACTGGAGCGAAGTTCGATAAGGCGAAGCATTGCGTGGTATTGAACGGCGAAAAGGTGAAAACAAAGGTGGTAATAGCGAAGAATGCCAATGCCATCGACACGCCATCTGCCGACGAGGCAACGGCGACAACAATTTATAACCTTAACGGTATGCGTCTGTCTGCCGAACTAAAACAGCTTCCAAAGGGCGTTTATATCGTGAATGGCAAGAAGGTTGTGAAGCCATAAAGGCACTGGGCAGAACATATTCGCACCCCTGTACTGACTTATCGGACCGACTTTGATGTATAAATACAATAATAGGAGCGTGGGAGAACTACGCTCCTATCATTGTATATGGATTAAAAACATGGTGAAAGAACGGCGAATCCACTTAGTATAATCGTTACAACCGAATTGTATTTAGATTAAAAACATCGTACAAAAACAGCAGGAACAAAAGGGTGAGGCAACTCCATCGGCTGCCCTACCCTATACTTTTGCAAGACCAAAGTATGAACGAGGCGGCACAAAAAAGGTCTCACCATTGTTACGATGAGACCATATTGAGTTAATAATAAAGTTATGCGACAAGGGTTTTTCTTAATTTATACATCGGCATTGTCGTTCGTTAGGTTTACCGATTCGAAGTGGATACGAGTTGGAATGCTCGCATCTTGATCCTTTAAGCGTGCCAATTTGGCTTAATCTCCGAAAGCAGTATTGAACTATGCAGCCGTTAATGCAACGGGAAGAGTAATGAAACTCCACAGATTTTGGGTCATTTTGCGCTTCAATAGCAGCGTATAAGCAGGGGCAGGGTTAAGTCCTTGCTTTGTAACATAGGCGAGCGAGGTTTGCATTTCGTCCAAAACCATGTCGTTATCGCCGCAGTATTCGTGGTGTTTTGGTATCGTTTTTGAATGTTAAACATTGGCAAACTACACTTTAGGGAGAAAATAATGTAATTAAACTGTGGGTGTTTAAATTATTTATTGTGCCTCGCATATACTCGAGAACACCTAATGTTTGAGCAGTATAGAATGTATTTAATAAACACATAGAGCAGTTTCCGTTGTTAGTTGTAATAATTATCGCAAGGCTTTTTAAGTTATTTAATCTATACAAAAGGCTGTTTTATTAACACTTTTCTAAGATCGAGACAAAGGTATATAATAATTTTTAGATACACATATTTATATTGTAACAATTATAAAACATTAGGAAATAACGCCAAAAATAAGATTTTTGTTTCCAAAAAAGAACATTTTAACACCACAAAACCGATATATTGACCACTTTTTTCAACTTCTTTTGCAAAATAATATCCACTTTGTTAAGTCATGGTAACGGCTTCTGTATATTACTGTTACCATTTGTTGAGAATTTATAAATAATACGTTCATATTGCCATCTAAGTTGCAGTTATTATAAAAACTATTTATCTTTGTCCCATAACTCTGCAAGACTCAAAACAGAATTAAATCCATTTTAACTACTATTTATGCCTAAGCAGAGTTCGAAACAAAGATATATGCTATTCAATTCACGTTAACTTAACTTTTAAAAATGAACAAAAAATTTTACATTCACCCCGATTGTAAGACCTATCGGTGTATGAAAGAAGTTGCATTACTTGCAGATTCTACTGATATTGGCAAGGGCGATCCAGGGCACGGAGGCGAGGATAACGCAGCCAAACCAGGCGTCTGGGAGTTCGACAGTAACGAAGAAACCAATTAAAAAAAACCAAAACACTATGAAAAAGAGAAACAAAACACTACAAGCTACCTGTGTAGCGTTGTCGTTGTTGGGCCTTTTTGCTTGCAGCGACAAAGACGAATTGAACGACGGAAACGCTGAAAAACAAAGCTATACCTACGAAATTGAGCTGACAGCTAACAATAATGGCAACGACGAAGGCAGCAGTTCGGCAAAGGATATGACACGAACGCTTGAACCAGATGAGAACAACGACATCGTTTCTAACTGGGCTGTAGGCGATAAAGTCTTTGTTTACAACCTCTCGGATAACGATAGGAGCACTGAACTTTCCTATAGTTTAATGACTGCTAAGTCGGCTAATGGAAAGATAGCAACCTTTAAGGGCGTTATAACCAGCCGTCAAAAGATGAACACTACCGACAAACTTGCGTTCTTCTACCCTGCCGATGCCCTTGAAGAACCACGTACAGTGGAACAAGTTGACCCTACTATTCATTCAGAAACTGCGGGTATTGGTGCTAATGCAAATACGATAAAGTACCACGTTTCCCCGAAAAACAATACCATTAAGAGTACTGTTTCGCTGAACATGACGAAGCAAGACGGTTTGCTAAAGACCATCGATAAGAAGTTCGATTACAACTGGGGAGTTACTTCTCCAGAGCTTATTACCGTGAGCGGCAACCAAAGTCGCTTGCTCAAAGCCAGTGTTTCGCTGCAACGTAAGGTGTCTTTCTGGGGCTTAAGGTTTAAGAAATCGGACGGAACCTTTATCTCCGACATCGATAGTGTAAAGGTTTACGGCTTGCGTTCGTACGATGTGCTGAGCTTGAAAGATGGTTCTTTCGTTGGAACAGATGACGAAAAGGAACACTATATCAACATAACCATCAAGGATAAGGCTGCCATTGCTGCTCAAGGTGGCTTTGTATGGTTGGCATTCTTGGCCGAAAACCAGTCTACCAACTTCACCGTTACGGTTTATACGCCACAGGGTGCCTTCTCGAAATCGGCTTCTAAGTTGTTCAAATCAAACTTCGATTACCGCACGAATGTTACTGTTAACAACATCGTACCGAAGCCATTTGTAGAAGTAAACGGCGTGAAATGGGCGACGGGCAACTTCATTCACTACGTAAAAAACGGCAAAGAGTACTGGGGAATAGCCCCTGCGCAATGGTGGATTAGTAGCTATGGCGAAAATCCTGGTCCAGAACACAAGGCCAACGGTAAGGAAATTAAGCATAACGGCTTGGGTTCTCAATACTGGTACGTAGACGACCATACAGGAAGATTCGCACAAACGGCTAACGATTTAGACCTTTTCCAATGGGGAGTCATCAAAGATGCGCTGAAGTTTAACGGTGTTTACTACCTCTTAGGCATTAGTTCGTACGACTTGGCAGGTAAGTATTATAATGGAAGAGGAAATGCTTTGATAAACCCAACCCCTATTACCGACAGAAATGCGGCTACGCATGGCGACATCGTTAAGTACTGGACGGAAGACGGAAAGCACACTTATCATTACCAATATCCGTCTGATGCCAACTTCGAATCGTTGTTCAGGGCCAGCACTATCATTCCTGCGTACTGCTATACCGATAAGGGTAACAAGATTTACGGGGCTTACTTTAGCGATACGAGGTATGCGGGAATGAGTCCGAAGCCTAAGTTCCCTACTGGCAGAAAGCTATGGAAGTATCAAGATGTAACGGGTTTGGTGGTGGCTAATCAGGGTTTATTCCTCCCTATTGCGGGCCGACGACCTATTAGTAGTGCCTTTGTTGAGTTCCGACATACGGCAGAAGACAGCGGTTTCTACGGACAATACTACACGGCACAAAGCACATCATACTCTATTCCGCATGGTGTCTTCTTCGGAGCTGCCTTCAAAATGAACATCGCAGTGCCTTCTAAGGACCAAGGAAGTTCTATCCGCCCTGTCTATGTGGGTACCGATGACGAGTCGAAACCTGTTGATGCAGCCAACTTTGAGCCTTTCCACAACATCATAACGCCATTGGAAAGGAAGTACTAAGCGGCTGAAACTACCCTCCAGCGTAACGCCCTGCTAACCTAATCGGGGCTGGGCGAAACGCTCGAAACATAAAGAAAGTGCAGAAAGATGCGTAGAAAAACCATCGGTCTGCACTTTTTCTATGCTCAAAAATAGAGGCGAACTATCCTCGCCCATGCCTTACTTATCCTGCCATACTCTCCTGCTCGTTTCACCATTTTTGTCGTCTTACACACATGAAAAACCTTGACAGAAAAACCATACCGATTGTTTTGTATTCTAAAAGCGCCTATATTGCAACGCAAAACAGCCGCTTTTACCGCGCAAAACAGGTCCTTTTGCAACGCAATATAGGCACTTTTGCAAAACAAGGGTGTAGGCATTGATTATCAAATAGTTAGAAAACAGCAACCGAAAGAATATTTGTAAAGAAATTGCAGGTACCTTTTCGCATGGCTCTCCCTATCGTGAAACGCCGTTATGTTGGCGTTCCAGTACGCTCAATCGGGTGCGAATGTTGGGAGGCTGTATTATTTTTGCAGATGCTTTCAGTCAGCGAAGCAAGGCAAAGGTACAAAAAGAGGAGTACAAACCAATTGCACTCCTCGTGTCGTAAGTTAGAGTCTGAAAACCTAAACAATGAAAAAAAATGTCTTACAATATATGCCATTCAAGCTTAGTAAAGCGCAATCGCTGCGCCCTTACAAAGCAATTACATTTTCACTTGCTTCTTTCCATTCACGATATACACACCTTTTGGCAGGTCTTCGAACTTGCCTGAAACGCGCATACCATCAATGGTGTATATGTTTTGTACGCCGTTCGCCTTCTCTGCGTTAGTTGCAGAGATGCCCGTTGGGTCGTATTTAATTTCTACTAAGTCGGTTATTACCTTGCCACCAGCGTTTGCGAGTGCATAGAACTTACCGTATCCGTCGTTAAACTCCTTCCATTGAGTACCCTTTGGAGTAACTACCGAGCAGCCAGAGAAGGTTGGTATCTTCTCCATATACGAGATACTACCTGCAAATGGGAACTTAGCGTCGCCTCCAGCCTTTACTTTTACGTTGCAACGATCGAACACCCACTCTCCATAACTAAGGCCATTGACACCTGCATTGCCCTCGATGGTACACTGAACCACCTTCACAATGCCGTGATTTTGTAGCACTTGGCGACCTGGTTTGTCCTTTGCTTCAACAGAACCTTGTAGGTTCAAGGTTGCGCCATTGCCTGAAATAGTAAGCATACATGCGTCGTTGTTGTAGATAGCGTTGTTCAATTTCGATGAAATGCTGTTGGTTCCAACGAGCTTAATGGTTACGCCGTCCATGAAATTCTGTATGCCATAGTATATATCTGTGGTAATAGTAGCGTTCTCAAGCGTCAGTATTCTGGTCTGAGGGTCGAACTGTACGTTGCCTTCCACGCCTTCAAGAGACGAGAGTTTCTTGCAATTATCAAGCGTAACCTTCTTTCCTGCCACCCATAACTGGTACATTGTAGGGTCGATAACGATTTCTTCTTTCACCAACGAGCCATTTTTTGCCATACCCATGAGCTTGCTATCGTATGCAGCACCCTGTGGTTGAAGTAGCTTACAGCCAATAAGCGAAACGCCTTTGAGGTTCGCCATCGAAGCCATTTCCTTACCTTCGGCTCTTACGGTAGCATATTTTATGGTGAGTCTTTCGTCGTGTTTGCCGTCTTTACCCACGATTCCGTGGTTTCCTCCCTTAGCGATGACGGTACAAGCATCTACTATCAAGCTGGCAGCATTGGCAAAAATAGCGTCGCCATTGGCGTTTTCAACGTTCAATGTTCCGCTTCCTGTCATAATCATACGCTCTGTAAGTTGGATAGTAGAGGTGTTATTAGAACTCAATTGGTTCTTTCCTAACACGTGAATCTTCAATCCGTCTATCTTAGAATAGATAGCATCGGCACTTCCTCCGTTAATTTTTGCGTTCTTTAATATCAGCATGTTGTTTTCAGGTTCGTACTTCACAGTGCCTTCAACACCCGATATTACGGTAAGGTCTTTGCAGTTGCTCGATGTAACTTGAGTACCTGCAATTGTCAAATCATACTTTGTTTGAGCTTTAGCTTGCTGTGCACAACCGAACATAGCAACCATAATAGATGCCAACATTACTACAACTGCGCATCTGCGGCTACGTAGTAGATTGTTTTTCATAACTAAATTGTGTGCCTACCCTATTGGAACTCTTGCGGAGCAACGCCGTTTCGGAGGCTTGGGCGTTAGGTTATTTTATTCGTTATTCTCTATTTTATGACTGTCTCAGATGTACTTGCGCCTCGCGCAATAACCGTAGTAAAGGTATATTTTTCTTATATTTACCCTATTTATGTGGCAAATTTAATAAAAGACTATGATACTTCCTAATATTTTCCCAATATTTTTCATATTTTATTATTACAGCTATTATGTTCACATTTAGTAAGAATTGCTACCTCTTTTTGTGCTTCCTACTTTCGATTTGTCGGACTTTGGGGGTGGAATGGGGGTGAAATTCTGACGAAGAAGGGGCGAAAACGCTGCATTTTAGGGCATCGAAGGCTACAAAAGGACAATGCGATGACGGTATGCTTTTTTACCTTTTAGATGATATTTTGCACCTTATTATAATAGGTGGGGATTGATTTTGCACGATGTGGCGATAATTTTTATTGTGTAAATTTATACATTTTATAACGTGTATCTACACCTATTACAATAAGAGAGGGGCAAAAAAGGAAGAGAGGCAGATGGGTGTCGCAACACGAAAAGAACAAAAACCTGTAGCCACCTTGCCGCTTCTGCAAAAGAAAAGAAACTAAAATAGGTAGCCAGTGTGCCGCTTCTGCAACAGAAAAGAAACAAGAAAGGAGCGCAAAATATGCGCTCCCTATTTGTAGATTATAGTTTTATAAAACCTAAACAATGAAAAAAAATATCCTAAAAACATGAATTACTAAAGCTCGAATACGTGCAATCGCTGCACCTTCATGGAGTTTATTTATGGTTTACCACCTTCTTTCCGTTCACGATATACAAACCTTTGGGCAGCTGATTAGGCTCGCCAGCAAGGCGTACACCGCCAATGGTGTATGTGTTTTTAACCGTTGTAGCTGTCGAAACAGCTGGATTGGCAATACCAGCAGGGTCGGTTGTAATGGTAACCCAGTCGGTAATAGGTTTCTCGGCTGCATCAACGAGCGTATAGTTGGTACCGTATTCGTCAGAAAATTCCTTCCAATGAGTTCCCGATTGTGCCACAAGTACACAACCCGTAAGCTCTGGCACCTTCGCCAGATAGGCGATACTGCCTGCGAAACGATACTTTTCGTCGCCTTCTGCCTTGGCGCGTACATTGCAACGGTCGAACTTCCACTCGCCAAAACTAAGGGCATTGATGCCTGCGCTGGCCTCGATGGTGCATTGACTGATGCTTGCCGTGCCATGATTTTGGAATGCCTGACGACCTGCTTTGTCCTCCGATGCAGTGGCACCCTGCAGGTTTAGTCGGGCATTAGGGCCAACAACGCTGATCAAACAGTCGTCGTTGTTATATATAGCATTATTCAGTTGGGCTGTAATTGTATTTGTTCCAGTAAGTTTTATGGTTAGATTGTTCATGAAATTGAGTATGCCGTAGTGCTTATTTGTGCTGATTGAGGCATTGTCTAACGTTAATGTGCGGGTCTTAGGGTCGTAGTTTACCTTGCCTTCTACGCCTGGAATGGCGGTGAGGTCGGCGCAATTGTCGAGCGTTACAATCTTTCCTGCTATCCAAAGTTGGAACACTGTGGGGTCGATAGTTATCATGTCTTTCACCAGTGTACCATCTTTTGCGACGCCATGTAGTTCGTCGCTGAATTCAACACCCTGTGGTTGTGTGATTTTACAGCCCATAAGTGTAAGGTATTTGAAGCACCCTATCGATGCATCTTTCCCTCCTTCGGCTGTTACTGTGGCATATTTAATGGTAAGTTTTTCGTCGTTTCGTCCGTCCTCTCCTACTATTCCGTAGTTGGTTCCTCGTGCGTTTACGGTACAAGCGTCTATGGTTAGGTTAGTGCAATTGGCGTAAATGGCGTCGCCATTGGTGCATACCACGTCTAAAGTGCCGCTGCCTTCGATGGTCATAGGCTCGATAAACTGTATGGTTGAGATGTAATCGGACCGCATTTCGTTCTTTCCTGCAACGCGCAAGGTTAGTCCTTCGAGTTTAGAATAAATGGCATTGGCACCTTTTCCGTCTATTTTTGCATTCTTCAAGAATAGTGTTTTCGTGTTCGCATCATACCTAACGGTTCCTTCCACACCCGAAATTGCAGTGAGATCGTTACAGTTTTCCGACGTAACCCACGTTCCGGCGATGGCGAAATCGTACTTTGTCTGTGCTGTTGTCTGTTGTGTTAGGCCGAAAAATGCGATGAACAAGGCTGCGAAAGTAGCGATGGCGGCCTGTCTGCGTCCATACTGTAGATAGTTTTTCATACCTTATGGTGTGCCCACCCAGTTGAAACTCTCTTGGAGCTACGCCGTTTCGGTGGCTCGGGCGTTAGGTTAATAAAAGTATTTTTTCATTATCATACATCTTTATACGATGCCTGTACGCTTTTAGTGTTTGTTGTTTTATTCTGCTTTTTTCTTTTACTTATTAGGTTAATATTGCAAATTTAAAGAAAAATAATTATACTTCCTAATATTTACACAATAATTTTCATAATTTCTTTCTGGTGTTATTAAAATATATTCATGTAGTTTGTGTATTTTCATTCAACTTGTGTTGCTTTTCGTATAGAACGGAAATAGCCCATTGGCAGTATTGAAACACGCACCGAAAGGTGCCATGTTCTTGCTGCCAATGGGCTATGTGGTTGGTTTAAAATATCGCTTTGCCGCTTAGTTTTTGCGGAACTTAGCGATGTTTAGTATAGGTGCGCCGTCCTCTTTTTCGAACTTTTCGACGGAAATAGAGAAACTTGTAGGTGTTATTTTTTGGAACCAAAGGAGGTAAGCACTGCTCTCATTGAAGGCAGTTGAAGTCCAATAGTGTCCAAACTCGCCTGGGTTTATCCACACACGCATATGCGGTTGGGTTTCAGGTTTACCATAAGAGCCTGCCGCTGGTAGGAAGATGTAGTTGGCTTTCTGCGTCTTTGTGGGTCTGCCCGACTTATTAACGCTGTTCAATTTAAGGTCTTCGGTGGCGGTAGTGCCTAAGCGATAGTCGGCTGTTACGTTGCTTCTGCTTGTAAAACTCTGCTTTAAATCAGCTTCCGACTTGCCCAAAGCTGTTGCAATGGTCTTAAGATTCTTCACCCAAATGCCTCCGTTGTAAAGGTGTCCCTTCATGATATACATCATATCATCGTCCCACATGGGTTCTCCTTTATATACTAACCAGAGGGCTTCGTTCACGTTTAAGGCTGTCGAAGCGCTTCGTGTGGCTACGTTGGCGGTTGCGCCAGAGGCTGCTGCCACTGCTGTTCCGTCGAGTTTGCTGTACCAACGTGGGTCGGTATCGCTTTTTGCGAAGCCCGAAGTCTTTGTTGCGTCTACCTTAGACCTGGGTTGTTGTGCTTCATTTCCCTTCCAATAGTACTGTCCTTCGGCTGCGTCCCACATGTAAAAGGCGTTCATATCGTAGACATCTAACGAGAAATTCTTCGCTATTTTGCGGTTCTGACCCGGCTTTAGCGTTACTTTTCCGCTGAAAGTTTGCTTGTAATAGCCATAACCTTGCGTCATTGGGTCGATTAAAGCATATTCTATTGTAAAGTTGGTGTACTCTCCTGGAGGCAACACAATGATGATTCCGTTCTTCGAAACATTCTCTTGCGATGGGATTTGAACGGTTGCGTTGCTACTTAGAGCAGCCATTGAGAGGTCGGAACGGTCGGACATTTCGTTCTGATAGAACCACGCTACCGTTCTATTATCGGCTGTTGGAGCTGGTCGTGAGCTTAGGTTTACGCCGTTATTGTCGAATGAAAACTTACCACTAAGGGCCTGGTCGGCTGTTACATATACGGCACGTACGCCCACATTGATGTCGAGATTAAGGTCTGAATATGGGTTCAACACCAAGTAAGAAGCCTTGTGTTCGAGTGTAAAGTTATAGCGTCCGCCTGCCTTTGTGGCTATTGCAATACCGCAATCGCCGTATTCGCCCAAACGACTGGCATTGTTGGGTTCGTCTTGAATTTGCTTATTGGCAAACGTAACCTCGTTAGGCGAAGTGCTATTACCCGTGTATCGAATGTTGTATTGTGCTGCATTGAGTGCTCCGTTCAGGTAAAATCTGGCCTTATTGGTAGGGTTTCCCACTACCGTCTTACTTGTTTTTTCGTAGTTGCCAGCCGTTTTTTCCACCCAAACGCCATCGGTTCCAGTCCAATAAAACACGTTTGCGCCCTTCACCGAAGCCGATGCGCCAGGCTGATAAGAGGCTCCTGTACGTGTTAAAACGTCGTCGTCGATAATGAAAGGTGCCCCTTTAGACTGAGCAATGGCGGCAGATGTTGCTGCATCGTCGCCTGCAGCAAACTCAGTAAGTCCTGTTAAATCATCGTTATCTACTGTGTTCTTCTCTTCGTTTACTATCTCGGAAGAACATGCTGTAAAGCATGCTACTGTGAATAAAGATAAGAAAAGCTGTCCTGTTATTTTGTTCATATCTTTCATTTTGAATTGTTTTGTTATTAAGTTAGGTTTAGGCACGATTCTGATCTTCATCGTCTTCGTTCCAATTGTCGTCGTCATCGTCTTCGGCTATACCTGCGCCTCCATCTAAACTGTAACGCAACAGCATTCCTTCAACGTCGATCTTAATTTGTTCACACATAGGCGCAACATACTCCTCTCTATGCGAAGAGAGCAGCGTTTGCACCGTTTTTACGGTTTTCATCATAATAAATTTGTCTTTAAAACTATAATTTGTAAATTAGTCATGCATTTGGTTCTACCACAATACTCGTAGGTTTGTAAGACGAAAGTCTTATTTGCGATTTTTCACAATGTGGCGTATAAATGTCAATACAAAGTTAATATTTCTTTAAAAGAAACGCAAACTTTTCGCATTTAATTTGAAAATATTACACAAAGATGCCGCTTTCTTGATTTAAAAACATTTTGTTTCCATCGCCAAATACACCTTATAATATAATAGCAGAGGCATTCGTGAAAGTCATTTTTTTGTCGATTGTTTCGCAAGGGGTGCGATTCGTGAGAATATTTACAATGTGTCGGCAATTGTAAGGTTATTTTCTTGTAGAGCGTTAAAATTGCTTTCGCATCGCACGAGCGCAAACGTTTGCACTCAAAAATATGCAAAAAAGAAGGTAATTGTGTAGGTACTTTCAGATATCCTGCGTACCTTTGCATCAGACAAAGGCCGAGATAGGTTGTAAAGTCTAAAGGTAAACAGATTTTTCATGATAATTATTAACAGGTAATTTAATCAAATAGAGACTTAAAAATCAAATGAAATATTTTGAATACTTCATGTAAATAGTTTTTCATAGGTATAAATTCAGATTATATTTTTGGTTCTATGGGTCCCATAAGCTGTGAAGCTTGTGGGCCTTTTTTATTTATATAGGTTAGTGCTTTCGACTATCCTGCCCCACCATCGCCGCAAGGGGACAATTCGGTTCGAGGAGGAAAAGAGGTCGGAAGCGCAAGGAGGAAAACACAAAAACGGAAAGACGAACAGCTGACAACAGCAAAATGAAAACACGCTATCGGATAGACGATGAGAAAAAAGCGAGAAGAGGAAAACACGAAAACGGCAGACTGGAATTGCAACTTCAGACTGATGAAAACACAAAAAAGGAAGACTGAAAACACGAAAAAAACACCCTTATTTTCTGAAAAAATCACGCTCGTGTAACACGCTAAGTATCAACGCGTTGCAATACCCATTGTTTTGCGTTGTAAAAGTGCCTGTTTTGCACGGTAAAAGAGCCTATATTGCAACGCAAAACAGGCGCTTTTGCAAAACGAAAGAATTTAGAGTGGTTTTAGAGGGGCATATTTAGCGCAGGTAAAAGTGCAAAAAGGGTGTGTTCGACTGTGCGGTTCGGGGGGTTAGGATAACTGATGCGTGTGTGTTTCGCTTAGTGTTTTTTAACTACCCATATTTGGTTATACCACGTTAAATTAGTTTCTTTGTGGACACATTATTATATTAGCAAGATGTTGAAGGAGAACAAACGATACGGGTTATCATTTTTTTCGTAGACACACAACTAAGCTATAATTTTTTAAAATAGATATAACTTTATGAAAAAAACTTTATTCGCGGCTATCGCTGCATGTTGCATCGCAACGACATCGTTCGCTCAAGAGAATTGGGTTATGAAGGTTCATACCAACTCGGGAGAGATTAAGGAATTCCAATGCAAAGACGTTAAAGAAGTAACTTTCGATAAACCAGGTAGCAACACATACTATGCTGATGTGGCTGCAACCAACACTTACAACATCTACTACGGCTCTGTAGCTGAAGACCTTGCTGCATATACAATACATTTAAGCGACGGCAACCTTACAACTGGTGGCCTTCCAACTGAAATAAACAAGCACGTTCTTCGCTTAACAATACTCTCTCACCCATCACAAAACTCGTATAGTGCGGTTATTCCTGATGGTAATTACAAGCTGATTGATAACACCGACGAACTGGGTGTGTACTACAAGCAGAGTGTTTACATCGAAACGAACAAGATGAACAGCAGTGGTAAGCCAGACGGATTCCTTGATTCGCTCAACGTTTGCAACCTTAACGTGCAGAAAAGAGCCGATGGCACATACAAATTGGTAGTGGAAGGCGAACTGAAAGCACACGGAAAGGTACGCTTTACATACGATGGTAAGTTGCAATTCGTAAACAAAGACCCTGAATCGAAATATCAACCAATTACGGATAACGTTACTTTCGTTCCTAAGAAAATGAGCGGTAGATATGTAAAAGCTACAGACACATACTGCGACTATGCCCTTACTTTCCTTAATGCAGAGGTAGACGGCGAAGGATTTATCGTTGGAGCAGGCGAATATCTAAACCTTGTGTTGCTCACAAAGTTCAATATTCCAATGGATATCAACACCATTACAGGTACATACGACATTGTAATGCCTGTTAACGGAGCTGTTTATAAAGAGGGATTGTTCGTGGGTGGTACCATGTTTAAGCGTGGTCAGATGACTTATCCTGTGGGTTCTTACTACAAAGAATTCGACGGACAGGGCGACGAAAAATTTGGTTTGTTCAGCGCTGGTACTGTAACGGCTACTAACAACAATGGTTCTATCCACTTCGTTGGTAACTGGACAACACCTGAAGGTAAGACTGTTAAGATGGATTACACCGCTAACGTGAGCGACATTGTAGACCAATCGCAACAGCAGGACGCTAAACCACAAGCACAGTTCAATAGCCCTGCTGCTAACTTTAACAACGCTTCGTTGAACCAACGCGTAAATATTAATGACATTCAGAACGCAGGCAACAAAATCGTTATGATTAAACGATAAGCCCGCCAACCTTCTACTGCCGCACCAACATGGTTTCTATGCTTTGCTGGAAGGCAGGGGAAATAAAAACAAAAAATGCTAAAGTCAATCGACTTTAGCATTTTTTTTGTGGCTGGTAAGGTTGGTGAGGACAAGCAAACACCCACTGAATGTGATTGATAATGGGCTTCTATCGTATAAAACGAAACGCAAATATTTTCTGATGTAGGCATTTACGAGACATACAAGAGCCATTTCGGCATTGAATACAAACTTACTCCACTACTCCACCCTACGCTGATTAAAGTTGATAAAAAGAGGTATTACAAAGAAACTATACGATATAAACGAAACGCAACACCTTCTGATATCGGGTAATAATCAACGACAAGCATTCTCTCGACGTGCATACAACAACGGAAACACAACACTTCTGCTTATCTATATAGTACAAAAAAAAGATTTCTCACTGCCATATAGCAATGAGAAATCCTTATAATCGATTCGGATTTAATATATCCGTGTATCATCAAATAGCAATAACTGCCTTATTCTATTCCAATTTTAAAGGTTCTGAACCAATCTACTCATACAGCCTTGGCCTGGTGCAGAGCCATCGTTAGTATTATGAGAACCGTCTTTCAACAAAGCATGTATGATGCCTTTATTTTTGTATGATGAGGTAAAATAGTTACCATGATTTCCCCACTGAACAAGTGTGGCGTTACCAGGGGACCTGTAAGCCGTTAGCGGAATGAAGACAGCGCCGCTGTTTTTAATCTTTTCGTATGTCGTTGGATTATTATTTGCATTACCACTTCCGAACGTTGGGTTTGCTTTAGTAAAGGCTTTTTTAGCATCTTCAAGCGTCATGTTGTCTGGAAAGATAAGGTAACCGCGCAACTCTGCGGGGTTTGTACCTCGTGATCCATTTCCGTCCTCATCGATAAAACATCTTGCCCATTTCAAAACCTTAGTCCCACCATCTATCCAAATACGATTGTTCGACTTGCTTGTATTCTGTGGTATGAGGTAACCCCATTCGTCTGATGTTAGCACACGTGTCTTTCTATTACCCACAAGCAACTTATTACCGAAATCGTACTGCGTGTCTACGCCCGTACCCCAACTTAACTTAGAGGTATATGGAAGCAACGTTGGGTTGTCGATTGTTCCCCATGATGGAGTGTCAAAATAACGATACGTCTCGGGAGAAATATATTTTTGACCACCTACAGTAACCGTTGCATAAGTGTAACTACCACCTCCTGAAACATTTTTAGGCATTGCTAATTTCCACTGTTCAGGTGCTAATCTGTAATAACCAGCGTGTGTTGTGAGCTTACCTTTGAGCTTGATAGGTTCTAAAAAAGTCTTTCTAATAAAGGCATTAGGCTCCAACGTGTTTGACTTCATCTTAGAAGTATATGTGCTAACAGGCATTACATACTGCATATTGCCATTGGTGATGGCTACTTTCTGATGGTCGCTAACTGAGAAAACAGCTTTACTACCTTTATAATAAACGAATGAATTTTCTTCAGCATAGTTGTGCGCTTGTGGCACAGTAGTTATAACACTGGAATAAGAACCTGCATAATAAGCATCGAAAGCTGGTGCAACAGCTCCTGGCACAAACACTATATAGAAGTCTGTAGCACCATTAGGGAAGAAAATATTGGCATCTGGATCTACTTCTAAACCTGCTTCAGAAGTTCCAACAGCCTCTCCGGTGTTCAAATCTACACTTGCAGCGTCGTAAACACCTGCACCGCGTAATCCTATTTTGGTAATTGCAGTTCCGTCAGCAGTACTCATTGCGAAATGCGCAATGGCGAAAGAGTTCTTCAATGTGATAGCTCCTTCAATATCAGCCTTTGAATTTTCAACGACAATCTTACCCATTCCAGAGAGTACACAGTGTTTCTTCAAATCTGCTAACTTGCCACTTTGGCTTGAAAGGTCGATTTCAATTTTACCTGTTTGGGCTTCTGTGGCAGTGATAGTTCCTTTACCTACGTAATAGAAACGATAGGTATTTCCACTTGTTACATTATCTTTTGGGATATTACCAGTAAACTCTCCTCGTGCCTTACCTGCTGACGACGGCTTCAATTTAAGCTCGGTAACAACCTTACTACCAGAAGGATTGGTCGTTATAACTTGTATCTTATCGTTTGCTTCCCACTTCCATGGACTGGTTTTACCTGCCTCTTCCGACAACAGAGCTCTTGTTGTTGTAGTGTCTTCACCTGTTCCTGCAATTACAGTGATAGGTATTGTCTCTACTGCTGGGGCACTTTCTTGTTCTGGAAGATCGGTAAGTTCAGAAGAACAAGACGTTGTTAACATTGATGTTGCCAAGCATATTGCTGACAAAAAGAATATCTTTTTCATTATTGTTTTCATTAATAAGCTCAATTAATTAAGTGTTATAAACTTCATCTAAATAATTTCTTTCTTCAATAGATGCCCTCAAAGATTGAGAGAGCAATGTGTTTTTGTGTATTATCGGTATAATGTCCTTAACGTAAACTGATAACAACAACGTTATCTGTTAATCTTGTTCAGAGTACCAAGGGTCATTGGGATCATTACCAACATCTTTGTTGTCGACACTACCTCTAACACTTCCAGCCATCAAAGACTGGTTCTCTAAATAGAAAGTCTTACTTACGGGCTTTACATAAGCCTGTTTCTTTTCACTTAAAATAGTTTTCATTGTCATTAAATATTTTTGTTATCTTGATTCAAAATTATTTAGGAAAATCCTGAAACTCGTGATTCTCATTACTAATGTTATGCAAATATAACATAATAAAATGGGCCTATCGAATTCTTGAAAAATATTTAACAACAATTATTTAATATCATGATATAAATCAATCTTTTGAGCTTAAAAGCTTAAAATAGACTTTGAATGGCGGCTAAAAAATAGTTCTGTCATGGTGGGTGGCACATTCTCTAATTGCCACAGCACCACGACAGAACTCTTACAATAGTTTTATTTTCTGGAGCAACTTGCTCTTTGCTTTTGCAATATCGCCCGAAATTTCGCCCGTACTGCCGTTTTCGCGAAGACCATAGCGAACGTTTGTGAGGTCTTGAAGCACTACAATCATGACTGCTATTACCTCGTCGGCGGTTTCGTTGGCAATATTTTGGCTGACAAATTCCACGATTTTGTCTTTCGTTTCCTTGTGTCTGAAGTATATTTGGCGCAGGGCTGAAACGGTAAATGCCCGCAGCTGGGTGTTGGTTTCCAGTGTATAATGAGCCGTAAGTAGGTCGATGGCTTCGTTATCGCCCAGCCAGCCGCATGCAATAATGGCTTTAAAACGCACCTCTTCGTCCTCTTCGGTAAGGAACGGAGCCACGATGGGCAGGTATTGGCGGTTGTACGACAAGCCGATAAGGTGGATAACGTTCGACCTTTTCAGCTTGTCGGTTTCTGTTTTCAGCTTTTCCGCTAAGTAAAGCAGTCCTTCTTGTCCTCTTTTTAGGAAGCCATTGCCCAATATTCGTTTCAGAGTTGCATTATCGGTGTCGTTGAAAAAGGTGTAATGACGCTCGATTCCAGAGGGCGAAACATCTTCCAACAAAAGTTTCAAGAACTCGTTGTGCATCGTAAAACTATCTGTTTCGGAAGCCTTTTGGTATGCCGTTAAAACATTATCGCTGTTCATTTTCAAAGTAATATTTGTTTAAACTCTCTCCTATCTCAGTTGGAGATATAGGTAGTTTAGGGCTTTTAGACGTTCTAAAAGCCCTTTTGTGTATAGAATTCTAATTCGTCCTAACGCCTCAATAAGCCTTAGAACGCCCTGCAATTAAAGTAAACTATCGCCGTAGATGGCTTCTTTGATGTTCTTCTCGTGGTCGAAAACGAAGCGAGCAACGATTGAACTGAGCAGCGCTGTAGATGGCATCTTTATGCTATTTGCCGACTTCAATCGGTCGAGAACGCTCTTTAAGTCTGAATCGATATACACGGTTGCGAGCTTAGAATCGCGCAACTTGTACTCTTTAGCAAGGTCGAGGAACATCTGCCAGCTATCTTCTGTGTCGCCTTGGGCCAACGTGTACTCGCGCGCAAGCTCTTTTCCTTCGGCTTTGGGCAACTTCTTTGCTGCGGGAGCCGAACGGTCTTTCTCGTCAGAAACAGCTGTTGGCTTGGTGTGCAGCGTGGGTTCGGTGCGCACGGGTTCAGCAACTGGGGCTGGCGCAGGGGCTACTTCTTCGGCTGGTTCGGGCTCGGCTGGAGCACTTATCAATGGTTTCTCTATGCCTTGAACCTTGTTTACTAAGCCAGAAATGCCTCCCGGCATGATTACTCTCGTCTTTTTCTTTACCATAATAATTATGTGTTGTTGTTATTTTCGTTTTGTTTAAGCGGACTATTGCTGCCCTACCCTATTCGTTCGCTTGCCTTTTTCGGATTCCGCTCGCCGTTCTATCTGACTGACTTACGGCTGATACCAACGGGCGAAAACGAACGAACAAGGACGTTTTACTTCATGCGACGTATCATAAACTCGAAGGCGCCTTTCACTGCTTCGCGCTGTGTAGCAAGGAGTTCAAAGGTGTTGATGCGCTTCAACGTGGCACGACTGTTCACCATTGGCGTTACTTTGCCTATCTGAGAGAAGATGTCGTTGGTGTCGCTCCACATGCGTTGCTCTTCCGATGTTCCTATTCTTGGATCGATACGGTTAGGCACAAAGAATATCTGAGCGTGCATTTCGGGGTTCACTTCCTTTAAAGCGTTCACCACTTGCACAAAGACTCCCGTTGAATCTAAGGTCTTATCTTCGTATTCGTAGGGGCAAACGATGTAGTCGGCATTGGTGAAAAGTGGTACAAGACCGTCTTCGCTGACGTTACCTGGTGAGTCGAATAGAACGTAACCTTCTACTTGTGAGGCTGAATCCATAAGCTGTTGCATTAGCTCTGGTTCGCTTACGTCGAAGCTTTGCACTACGTATGGCTCTTCGCCTTCGTATATCTGAACATCTTTCTGACGCTGCATTAGAATGGTTTTCTGCAAGTCGGTGTCGATAATACACACGGGCTTGCCCTTCCAACTGAGATAGTTGGCAAACAGCATACATAGTGTGCTCTTCCCTACTCCACCTTTCTGATTGGCAAATACTACCTTAATATTTTTCATTACTTCTTACTTTTATGTTATTTATTGTTTTGTTTTGAATTCTTATGTAAGTCGTTTGTTCCTTACAACAAAGTCCTTAAGTACTTTATTTCTCGCTTGTCTTTCTTCTCGCTGCATAGCCATCGCAACTTAAGATTGCTCTAAATTTTGCTCGATTGCATCGCCTTTGTACTTCAAAGTACGGCTGAGCATGACGAAAATACAGCAGATGGCGATGAGCGTAATGGCGCCTGAAACGAATAAAACGCCGTCGGGCAGACCAGCAAATACTAAAAATATCAATGTCAAAATTAGTGCTGTTGCTACACAAAGTACCACGCTTACACGATTGAGATAGCGCCCTAATACCCTGCCACTATGCAACTTAATCCACGTAAATACAATGGTTATGAGCAACATAAATAGAAGATATACAATCGTTACTGCCCAATCAAGGACTACGGGAAACTGTTCGGTGCCGTAATAGAATAGCGACAACTTACCGAAAACGATGTAGGTGATGCCTAAAATAATGGCTGCTGTCAGCAAATTCACTCGTGTGGCTACTCCTTTGATGTCTCCTACCCTTTTCAAACCATTGCGCGCAATGACCAGCAAAACCACCATTGACGTGTAAAGAAGTGATTCGCATACTATAGAAATGGTGTCGGAAACTTGTACACTGCCTTCTGTGAGCTTACCTCCGCTCTGATTGAACACGGCAAGAAATAGGCCCAGTGTGCAAAAAACAAATACAAACTCCAACACGGTGAGCAGCTGTCGCTCGACAGGGCGGAGGTTGAAGTGGTTGATTACTGATTGTTTCATATTTTTATATATTTACTTTTAAAAATCTATTTATACTTAAACAAACTGCCAAAACTATTTTTTTACATTTTTAATAGAATGCTTTCGATGTACAGCTGGCTCAAAATTGATTTGCTTATGGTGCGTTATTATGTTTTTATATATTTACGTTTAAATCTTGAAATATAGTAAACCGTTGTGAAGTATTCACTTGTTTACGTTTTTATATATTTACATTTTAAAGTCTATTTATATTTAATCACGCTGTAAAGTCGTTATTTTCAATATTCTATATATTTATATTTAAACTTTTATTTCTATCTTTTTATCTACATTTAAACGTATTTCAGCAAACTTATATTTATGCTTTCAATATCGTTTAGTATCATTTTGAATATTCTTTCAAAGAGGTTTGGTAGGATTGTAGTTACGTTTTGTAACGCTTGTTGTAGACTCAAAACAGATAAATGAACCTTGTTTTCTGTAAATATTTTTGGCATATTATATTCCATTTCAAGCCATATTTTAGAACGTTTGTACCTCTTAATAAGTCTCTTCCTTCTCCTCTATCGGCTTCATTGTGCGATTTCGAAGCAATAAAAGTGCAATTCCTATCGCAGTTTGGAAAATTAGTATCATCGTGTTATAGGTACTCAAAGTTTGCAACGTGAGTCCTCCCACATTATTATATAAGTAGAGATACAGCTCGCCAGAAAGGAAAGAAAGCACCGGTAGCACTGCTAAAGCAATGCCATATTGGCGAATTCGACCACCAAAACAGCGCGCCAAACCAATACCTAAACACAAATTACTTAAGCTAATCACTATATTAATGTAGAAAGGGAGCGCAACTTGGAATCTCAGAAACGTACCGTCTACACCTGGAACGGCATCGGTATCTATCATTTCGGCAGGTACTAACCCAACAAGCAAGCCTAAAACTGTCAGCACCATAACTACTATCTGCGCCAATTGTAACCAAAAACGATTTAATTTATACAGAGCATGACGAAGCTGTTCCATCGTTAATAGCGAACAAACGATAAAGGCAAAAGAAACCAAACCATATAATTCGGTCTTAAAATCACCAGCTATATTTGTTGCAAGTATATCGTATGAATCGCCATCTACATTGTTTCCCAATGATTCGGATAGCATAATCAATAAAAAAACAATGCCCATACCAACCGACCAGCCCAAGATAGAGATGCGACGCTTTGTTATTTCGAATATATTTATCTTCATATTTTTATATATTTATAGTTTTACTTTTTTATGTTTGTACTTTTATACATTATCGTTTCTTTATGTTTCTACTTATATAAACTTTTGTTTAATTACGCATTCATATATCTTTTTAATTACATTATATTATATAAAGGTATTTAATGGAATATGTTTAATTCAATTATAAGCGTAGAATTAAAAACTTAAATCTATTTTTATATATTTAAACAAATGAACAATAATATATTAAAGCAATTATTCAAAGAACGCGTAATTGGTTATTATAAGTGAGCAAATAGTATGCAAATAAAAGCGTTTATATTTTTATATATTTACTTTATATATTATATTTCAACGTTTTACAAAGCTATTGATGCTTGTACGCGCATCGCGCTGCACTTGAAAACCGATTGCATAAGATTTCAAAGATATATTTATATAAAAATATAATCTTCAAAATTCACATACAAATACAAATATACTACAAAACATTTAAATAGCAAAACGTTTATACTTTTTTATAAACTAACACACAAAAATAGAAATCTTACTTTATATCTTTATAGGTTTGTATTTTTGTTTTTATATATTTATATCTTTCAACGAATAAGTATTAGAGATTAATATATTTTTACCGAAAACCTTATTTCTATCTTTTTGTTTCTTTGTTTTTATATATTTATATTACTTTACTTTTATCTTTATATTGAAAAAGAAGATGTGTTTCATAATCATATAATATGGATTATTTAGCATTGGCATGAGAATTTTAAGACGAAAAGATGAAAATAGATAATTAGGAAAGAAGAAAATACAATGGAAATAGAGTTAATTTTTCAATCATAAAATAGAGAAATGAAAAGAAACAAAACGTCAATCGAAGTCAAAAAAATAAACTTCGACAAAAAGAAGAAGATGATTCTGCAAAATAAAATGAACTCAAAAAGGTTGTGCAGAAGGTCCTGCACTTTTTGTGAAATGTGTGCGCAATATTACTGCATGTATACAGCAGCATTATTGCAATTACAAAACAATAATTTGGCAGGACAGAAGTAACAAACGAAAAATAATTGAACGAATACAGAAAAAAATCTCATAGAAATGGAAAAAGGGTAGGGGAGAGAGGAAAATATTAAATCGTTCTGCTTCCTTATATATAGATGCGAAAGTGTAAAACACAGATTTTTATATTATATTCTTGCGTATTATTATTCGTAATGTATATAATTTTATTCATTTTTTTTATTTTGCAAGTATATACATATAGTTTGAATTATGCTGTATAATAATTCTGAATGAAAAATTAAAGATGTTATTTCAGAATTGGAAAAATATCTCGAAATTTTATCATATAGTAGATTTGATAAGATAAAAAAATAAGTACTTCTACATTTGTAAAATGAAAACGAAATGGGAAAGATGTCAAAACAATCAATTATAAAATAAGAATAGAAAAGCGGTAATAGTTATTACAACAAACCAATATTGAGAAATGAAAACCTGCTGGGAAAGTTTTGAAATCTTAAATATAATGATTTGGAGAGGGTGGGGAGCAGTTATTTAAAAACGAAAATGAAAGGGTAAGTATATAAAGATTAGAAAAATACGGTTTAAAGTAGAAAAAAATAGACATTAGAAAATATGTTTTTAGTTAACCAAAATAAAGATTAAAAACTGAAAACTCAAATATCTGAGCGACAAATATGGAGGAAATTTTGATGCAAAAAAGTTTGGGTAGTTTGACAACAAAATAGAGAAAAAAATATAAGAAAGTTTAGATTGTAAAACAAAAAAGAAATGTCAAATTAGTGAAATTGTCGGTATGGAAATAAAATAGATTAGTCATTTCTTCGGAATAAGATAGATTTCGTGCGACAAAAAGGGAATAAGAATAGGGTGAAACCTATGTGCGACAAATGGGGAATATACGTTTTAGGTGTGTAAAAGACATCGTAACTCATTGATATACATAAAGGATAAGCGGTGTATTAAAGGCGAACGGCGACAAAAAAGTGAAAAGTTTTGTGAATACTTTAACCTTTTCTGTAGTCCAAAGCGTTATTTATCTGTATTTAAACAGGTTAAATTAAGTGCGATAACGTACGATTCTGCATTATTTGTTCCTAATATGTCGCGCTTAAAAGCATGGTTTTAGAGCATTAGAAGGGTGGTTTTGGAAGACAAAAGTAGTTTTTTAGACGAGTGAGAGCATATAAGTGAGCGACAAATTAGTAAGATTGGAAGAAACGGTTGCGTTTGTATGGTGCGACAAAAAGGGAAGAATACCTTTTTAATATAAGTGCGACAAATGGGGAGAGAAAACTGAACGGTGTTGGAAAGGTATTTAAAAGGGTGGAGATGGGTGGGAGAAATGGGTGCAAAGATAGAAATTTTGAGCGTGAAAGGGAAATGAGTGTGTGCAGATAAATAGAGAAAATAGTCAATGTATCAGTGGGTTAAGAGAGGAAAAACAGGGCGTAAGAAGCGAATAAGAACGCAAGAGTGGGAATACCCCAACATTAGACTTAAAACGCTTTAAAAGGCAGAAAACGCAATAAATAGGCGCATTAAAAAAGATGAATTAGACCCGGAAATACTTGCAACCAATCTTAGTTGAAACTTCATTGTTGCTTGTATTCAGTGAATTTTGAACTGTTGGAGAACACGAAAGTAAGAGGTTTTAAGGGCAAAAAACTGCAAGATGGGCGTTAAGATTGAGGGTTTTAAACTTAAAACACCGACAAACAGGCTGTTTGCAGAGGGGAAGCAGCATGCAAATAAGAAGCTAACAGCTAAATAAACAGGCACGGAAAGAATAAGTGCAGAAACTGGGCAGTTTAATGTTTGTATATCCTTGAAAAGACGAAACAATTAGTATGAAGTCGTAGTTTGTTCCCATTCTGTCGCTAACAATAGTTTTTTAAGGTTCTAAAGTATATTCCCTTTGTGTCGCGTGATGGCTTTATAGTTTTATATCTTACATGTTTTCAAAGTGTTATAACATTATAAATGTAAAGGTGAAAAGGCAGTTTAGTGCATCATAATACATATCTGAAGGGGTGGGGGAGGGGCAATTTATAAACGAAAAGAGCGATTTAAGAGGGTAAAACTGTTCTTCTTTGGCGTCAAAAAAGTGAAAAATTCCCTTTATGTCGCACCAATTCTCCCTTTATGTCGTGCTATATTGCCTCACACTTACATATTTGTCGCAGGAAGATTACATATATGTCGCAGCGCATTTCCATATTTGTCGCAGCTAACTTACTAATGTGTCGTCGTGTGAAAGCGGGGGAAATTGAGTGTCAGATAGTTAGCGGTTCCTATATAATCTATATATAATGATAGAGAAAATGATACTCTAAGTGAAGCGATAAAGTTCTTGTTTTAATGTAAGAGATATTTCGTTATTGCGCAATGATGATTTTAACTAAGCGTCATTGCGACCCTCCCTTTTTGTCGCAGATAGGGTTTTGCAGTGTATTGGAGGTGGGGTCGGTTGGCGATGATTGTTGGGTGAATAGGGGGACTAGGGAGAATAGGGGTACTAGGTGGGCGGTGAGAAGTGGGAAGAGGGGGCTTTTGGCGTTTTCAGGTGTATGAAATGAGAAGATTATAAAACGGAGGAATTGACATAAATATCCATAGATTGAATGGAAAAGAAGGGGAGTTTGAGTTAATAAATATACAATAAAGTGAAGTGTTTTTTGTATTTTATAGTTGTTTGAGTGGCGGGAAAAATGTTGTGAATCGTTGCTATGTTTTGGTGTTTCTTGTGCTTTTCAGATGTTTCAGTGGCGAAAAAATGGAGCGAAAATGCTATTATGTTTTTATGCTTCCTGCGCTTTACTAACGTATAAAGGGCGAAAAAATGGGGCGAAAGTATTGTTATGTTTTGGTGTTTTCTGTGTTTATTCATCAAGAGAAGGCAGGTTCTAACCCCCGTTTTTGCAGAAAAGTCTGCTCAGACGTATGGTTTTTAGAACCTGCCTTCTTCGTTTTATAGTTTCTTTCTGTGCTGTTCGTCAGCTTATTTTGCTGCGATGCACTCCACTTCTACGAGCGCATTCTTTGGCAAAGTCTTTACAGCGATAGCCGAACGAGCTGGGAATGGTTCGTTGAAGAACTCAGCGTACACCTCGTTCATAGCTGCGAAGTCGTTCATATCCGATAGGAATACAGTAGTTTTCATTACGTTTCCAAGACCGATGCCTGCTTCTTCGAGAATAGCTTTGGCGTTTGTGAGCGACTGACGAGTTTGTTCTTTGATGCCACCAGGTGCGAATTCGCCTGTTGCAGGGTCGATAGGGAGCTGTCCAGATGTGATAACGAGACCGTTAGCTTCGATGGCTTGGCTGTAAGGACCAATAGCTTTAGGAGCTTTGCTTGTGTTTATTACTTTCATAATTTTAGTTTGATAAAATTGTTAAACTTACTATTCTGTTACTCAAAAAGTGCGTTTTCTGGCTACGGCAAATGCTCCAGTCAAGCTGATAGCTACCCTTTTAGCTTTCCGAAAACGTTGGTATCTGCAAATGTACGAACTTTTTTTGAAAACAGGAAATGTGCCGTTCGCTTTTCGTTTTTTTGTCTTCCGTGTCTTCGGTGGTAGGTTATGGGATAGCGATAGGGTTAGTTATATTTAACAAATGTTTTTCTCTGATTGCACATATATTGCATTATTGATCTCTATTTTTGCAGTTGAGACGAGTTAGAAGCGTGAGCACAGACTTGTTTTCGATGTTGTTTATTGTGGTCGCACAGCCGTTTTAGAACGACCTTAGCCAGGTGTGTGCCACCAGAGAATTATTAACCTTAATTACTTTTTCGGGCGAGCGGAGTGTGCGCCGCGTGTGTTTGCTCTGCTTCCCACAAAATTATTATTAAACAAAATGACGCTATTAACAAAAACTCAGGTAGGCGATCGTCGTTGGACGCGCGAAGATGTAGACAGGATTAGGGCTGTGATTGTAGCCGATTTTTCCGAGTTAATGAACCGAGAACCAGACGAAGGGTTGCGCTGGACCAGTACTAAAACCGACCTAATCGAGCTTTCTCACCTTGTGTGGGAATCGGGTTTGCTGCTCGACGAGCGCGGAATGCCGCTCAGTTTCCTTAGTATTGTGAAGAAGGTTTTCAAGGTATTGAATGTTGTTCCGCACCAAAATCCGTCAGGAATGTTCGAGAAGACACGCGAGAGAAAGAACATTCGGGTGCGTCCCGTAGCCGAGCGTTACTTGCTGTTGCACCATCAGCAGCACATCATGCACCCTATGCGATTGGACATAAAGCGCGCCCGTCTGCATCAAATCATGCCGAGCGAATAAGTCGGGGTGTATATCTAAAAAAGTAAAAGCGGTTGTTTTGCGTTGCAAAACAGCCGCTTTTGTCGTGCAATATAGGCTCTTTTACAACGCAAAACAGGCTCTTTTGCAAAGCCATTCGCTATGTATTGATAATCAATAGGTTAGAGAACTGAAAGCGAAAGGATATTTGTAAAGAAATCGCAGGACGGATTTCGCACGTTCCGCCATATATAGATGCAGCGTCCCCCTTATATATATAAGGTGTAAGGGTGTGGCTGGTGGAGGACGAAAAGAAGTGGAGGGGAACAAAAAATGGGTGCACCTAACAGTTGGTGCACCCACGTGAGTTCTATGAAAAAACTGGAATTTTTCGTTATTTTGCGATGTGTTTCTTACCCTTACTGATATAAATACCCTTGTAATCCTTAGAAACACGACGACCAGATACATCGTAACGTGGCGCGTTCTCGTCGTTAGTTTCGGCTGTTGCGTCTACTTCAACGATGCCAGCAGCAGCTGTTACTTCTGCAGAATTAGAGAAACGAGCTTCTCCCTTATCGTAAACGGCTGTTACGTTGTAGATGTGTGCGCCGCCCATTTCGTCGGTAAACGAAGTGCCTGCTACTGGTGCTGCGTTCACTTTCACGCCATCGCGATAGATGTTATAGCCGATGAGTGTAAGCTGTTGAGCTGCCTTTGATGCAGGAAGGAAGCTGATGTCGTCGATAAGTGTTGCGTATCCGTCGGTGCTTGATGCTACGATAGCGAAATACTTGGTGCCTTCTGGCAAGGTGTATTCAGCCTTTGTCCACGATGTTGGTACTACGTGCTTTGCCTTAAGAACTTGGAAATCTTCGCGGTTGAAGCCTGTTGTAGAGTAGCGAACATCGTAAGTTTCGTTGCCTGCGCCGTTGTATGCCTTCTCCCAGAGGCTGATTGACTGTGCAGTAGCAGGGAGTTCAGGCGATACAAGCCAGTTTTCGGTGATGGCATAAGGTGCTCCGAACGAGATAAGAACCTTATCGCCAGTGTGTCCCTTCCAGCCATTGCCGCTGGCAGGAGTAGTTGTTGAGTAGTTGAAAACGGTCCAAGCCTGACGTTCTCCCATGCCTGGGAAGGTGCTTTCGTTAAAGCCATAGGTGGTGTGATTGTCTACATCGTAGAGCAACCATTCGCCAATGTTCTTGTTAGCGAAGTCTGCATAGTCTTCAAAACTTTCTGTTACAACTTCGTTTGTAGCGCGTGGTGCATCTGGAACGGTCCATGTTAGGGTGTTCTTAGCACCTGCAGTAGCTTGCAAGTTTTTCGCTGTTGGATAAACAGGATAGTTCACTGGCAAGGTAATGGTTTCGGTTGTGTTGTTGGTTGCGTCCTCATCTGCAGCTACTTCGAGCTTCGCATAGAGTTTCACTTGGTCGCCAATGTTGCGCTCTGGTGTGAAGGTGATGGTGTTTTCTACTGTCTTTCCAGCTGGTACAGCAACACCATTAACGCTTGTGATAACCTTATTGTCGTTGTAAACCACTACTTTATAGTTGTTAGCATCGCTTGCACCGTTGTTGGTTACGGTAACAACTACCTTCGCAGGATTGTCTACTCGCAAGCGGCCAGGAGCCTCTTTCATCTTGATTGCAAGGTCGTTTGCCTTACGATCGAAGATGTTGATGTTATCGACATAGATGTTACTGTTGTGTGCTATGCCCTTGTAGTCGAAGCCAATCTGTATGAATTTAGAGCCAACAAACTTCTTTAAAGGAAGCTCTACCTTTATCCATTCGCGGATATTTACCTCTTCTAAGTTTACAGTAAGCAGTGTTTCAGGTGTTCCATATTCCTTAGAAACCCAGATTTTGAATATGTCTTCAGAGTTCTGGTGGGTCTTAATGTAGAATGTAAGCATTGGGTCTTTAGCGTTACCGAGGTCGATCAAACCTGTTTCAAGCAACGACCACTCGCCTTCCATCATAGGTGTGAAGCCAGCAAAACCATGGTCGCCGTCTTGAGCATAGCTTGACTCGTCGTGGAATGGAGACCAACGGCTGCGCTTGTCGTAGTCTACCAACCAGAAGTAAGAGAGCTTTCCGTTCGCAAACGATTCCTTAAGTGGAAGAGCGTAAGGCTTACCTGTTACTACAATATTAGAATAGGTGCGTGCGCCTTCGCCTGCTTCGTTGACTGGAGATACCACATAAGCCAATGCTTCTTGCTCGTCTTGAGCTGGTGGTGTATCTTCGTATGTGGTGGCTTTGAGGCCCTTTGCAATTTCAGTAACCTTACCGCGACGGAGTGTATAGGTAATATTGTCTGGGTTTACGTAGGCTCCGTTGGCACCTGTTGTTACCTTATCCCACTTCACATTTGCCTTTCCGTTGTTGTAAGTGAAGCTGATTTTGCCCACTGCAGCAGGAATATCGAAACCTACAAAGGCTTCTAATTCAACTGAAGAACCTTCGCCATCGGCACTGAATGGGGTAATCTTATATGTTGTTTTGCCGTTGGGCACGTTGGTATCGGTAAAGTTCAACGCTGCACCTGGTGTAGGATTGTTGAATGTCTTTACCAATTCTTCGCCACGATATACTTCTATCTTGGTGAGTGCCGACAATGCTGCGCCTGCCTGATTGGTAGCTGGTGCGTTGAACATAATGTCTGCTGAGTTGCCTCCGTTAGGTGCTGGTGTAACCTTAGCGTTGCCTACTGCGGCTGGCACAGCGGCTCCTAACTTCTCTTTTAGTTCTATATTATAGATGTTAAACGAACCTGGCTCGAGCTGCATCTCGGTGTTGAAATGCCAGCCAATATAGTATTCGCCGTCGGCATCTACACTGAATGTTACGGTAACGGCTTGCTTTTCGATAAAGTCGGCAGGTGCTGTTGTCTTGGCAGCGATGGTCTTTGTCATGGCTGCAACAGTCTTGTCCTTACCTATTTTCACCTCGTAGCTTTCGGTAGCGTTTGACGATTCGCCACTAATGGTATAGGTAATTTCGTAGGTTTTGCCTGCTTTTAATGCGATAACAGGACTTACCAACCAGTCGTCAGCGTCTTGCGTACGTACACAAGAGGCAGCCATGGTTGCTTCGTTAAACTTAAATGCCTGGTCGTCTACGTTGGCGTCAAGCACTGTAAAGCGCTCCATCGATTGCTCGTCCATGAAGCTTTGGCTCCAAGGCAGCTTTACATTTTGTGCCTGTAAAGTCAAAGGGCACAGCAATAATGCTAATAAAGTTTTCTTCTTCATAATTAGGTAAAACTTAAAAATAATAGATTTCTCGGCTGCAAAAATAGCTATTATTTTCTGATAAACGTATAAATACATAAGAAAAATTACAATATTGCTTTCTATTTATCGGCAAATTGTTATCGTTTATCGGTAAATTGCTGTAAAAAAGTGTATTTCTTGCAACATTTCGGTGGTCTTTTTATAAGGTAAAAGAGTATTGTTCTGTTAAGGCACACAGCAAAAAAACTTAAAAAAAATGGCAAAAATATTTGACATTATCAAATAAAATATCTATCTTTGCAGTACAAGTAAGAGGCAGCTAAAATATATTTGTTAAATCTATTGTAATTAAAGAAAAAGCCCAAACCTCCTATAAGGTTTATCTTTGACGGGAGTCTGAGATGGAGAGGACGCTATTAACAAAAACTCGAATACATTTAGGAGCTGGGCATTATAGCTGAGCTGCAACGGGGAGACGCTTTTTATGCGCCACCGCAACAACGTCTTACATTATATAATAAGACCTCTGCGTTGCTGACACATGAGTGCCGTTGCAGACTATAAAGCTTAACATTGAAGCCTCAGAGTAGATATTCGTAGGCTGATTTGCCTATGTTGCAGACAACAAAAGGAGAATTTGAAAGGGCTAAAACAGACAAAATGGCAAGCTGAGAAGCGAAAAATTGGAGTCTGAAAAAGCTTATGTTGCAAGACCACTGAGCCAAAAATTGTAGGTCGATTAGCAAATGTTGCAGACAACAAAGCGAAAAACTGAAAGACCAGTGTGCCAAAAACACAGGCTGAAAACTAAAAAAACGTAGGCCGTAAAAACCTGTGCTGCAGGCTGTAAAAGCCAACTTTATAGTTGGATACAGCTGAGGTTACAGACAATGACTGACCGCGTTGCAGCAATGAAATGGTTGCACTGCTGAATTAGAAAGGTTGCGTTGCAGCAATGAAACGATTGCATAGCAGACTAATAAAGACTGCATTGCAGAAGTTTTACAGCAACATTGAGAAATTCAAAGCGTTGCATGGCAGAAATGAAATGGTTGCATAGCAGACTTTCAACCGCAGCATTGAAGGAATGAAACCGCAGCATGGCAGGATTTTTAAGACTGCATGGCAAACTAAAAACGGCAGCAGCCCACTGCAACAATATCTCTGAGACAACTCTGTGCACCGCGTTAGGTGCGCTATTCCCCCCAAAAAGCAAAGCACTCTCTTGCATTGTAGTGGACCACCATCGACGGAAAGCAAAGCATAGATACACTGTGTAGTGTGATGATGCTGGGCAAGATGGCTCGTTCAATAGACAGAAACAAACAATAAACTATAACATAATGCTAAGCAAATAAAGCAAGGCATGGCGGTGAACTCTATCACACCGCGTTTTTTCATTACTAAAATTAATTAACACTGAAAAAACACCGTGGGGGCGCAACTTAGGTTGCGCTCCTTTTTTATGGGTATGCTTTCATAACGGTTTCGAATGTTTCCCACTGCCTTAATGACTTCGGAACACTGCCTTACTAATGCCTTTACACTTTCTTTCAAGTTGAGAAACGCTACATTACGAATGCCTTTACACTTTCTGCCAAGTTTAGAAACGCTACAAGCATACCTCCTACCCACTGCATTTCTTACTTTATCTGCCTTCCATCACTCCGACTTCGAACTTCAATTTTCGCTGTTCCAAGTCGGAACAACAACGCTCCTATTTTCTCCTTTCATCGACATAATTATTGAAAAACATGATAAAATATTTGATAATACAAAACAAATAAACTATTTTTGCATATATTCATAGTGGCAAATAACAACATATAAGCATAGATTGATTAACTTATCAAACGCCCACGCTTTCGATACGGCGTTGCTCTCGTAAGGAGTTTCAATAGGAAAGCAACTTAAACAATGGTTAAAAAAATACTTAAAAGCATGTATGTAGCCACAGCTGCAATGTTCGTTGCAATGTTTGCCATGCCACAAAACACTCTGGCACAAACCGAGTACGCACTGAAAATTGCGGGTACAAAGGTTACTTCTTTAAACTGCCAAGACCTCTCTACCATTGAAGGGGTAAGCGGAACGTTAAGCTACAACCCTGATTCCAAAACCCTAACAATGAAGAATGTTACAATTAAAGGGGCTACGAACGAGGCCATCTACTCGGAAATCGACGGATTGAAGATTAGGGTTCTCGAATCGAACTTCGTTACGGCAGAGTTCGCTGCCATCGCTTTTAGAAAGCCACTGACCATTACAGGCGGAGGAATACTGAATACTGAGAGCGAAAATATGTGCTGTATTTATGCCAACGAAGCTGATCTTACCATTGAAAACTGCACCGTAACGGCTAAGAGTATTATATATGGCATTGCTGGATTTAACGGCAGCAGCGAACATATTACCATCAAAAACGCTAACGTAACGGCCGAAGGAACTGAAAGAGGGTCTATCGTTGACATCGCATCGCTTACGTTGGAGGGTTGCAATATCACCCAACCTTCGGGCGCAACGTTCGATGCTGCAAAGCATTACGTGGCTCTTGATGGTAAAATGGTAACGAGTCCAGTGGTTATTACCAGCTCTACGGGCATCAACTCTACCTCTTCTGACGCTACCACAACTGCAAAAGCCACTTACACGCTCAGCGGTACACGCATGTCGGGCGAGCTGAAAGACCTTCCGAAAGGCATTTACATCGTAAACGGAAAGAAGGTTGTAAAGAAGTAAAACGAATTTGCAGGTGTGCCTAACAGCGCATTCCTGTCTCCTTTTTATATAATGTGGGAACGCTACTTTTGGCGTTCTCACTTTTTTGTCTCATCGGTTCTGCAACGCAGACAAACCTGATTCATCGTCGTTCAACACGCACAACAAAATACGTTCAAACATTATTCATCATCACTTAACACGCACAACAAAACACATTTAAACGTAGTTCATCATCACGAAATACCTACCATAAAACACATTCTGCTGCCATTTCCAAGCCTATAATATGCTGTAAAAATGGCAACAAATATCATCTTCGCACACCCTACGCAACTCTTTGATTATCAACACCTAAGCAATGGCGTTGCAAAAGCGCCTGTTTTGCACGGTAAAAGTGCCTGTTTTGCGCTGCAATATAGGCTCTTTTGCAACGCAAAACAGGCACTTTTGAAAAGCAATATAGAAAACGTAAAGATTATAGATAGTCGGAAGTGGTTTTCATTGCAACCGAAACCAACCATCGCCAGAGCGGAAAACACCCCTCGCCACAACCCTTTTCGCAAAGTTTCCTTGCCGTTAGTAATAGGTATTAGCCGCCTAAGGGCAACAACTTTTTACCTACATTTAAGTATTGTTTATTCATAAACGTGTGCTTACCTTTGCAGTCCAGTTATTAAAAATAAATATTAAAATAAGTTTAAAAACAAAACATGAGAAGATTATACTTAGCACTTACCCTGTGTGTTTTATTCTTTTCTACTTCAGAAATAAAGGCTGAAGTAGGTCAAGGCGTTATCAAATTCAAGACCAACAAGGCGGTTGGGTCTACCATTAGCATGGAAATCTTTGTCTACGATGGCTTAGACGACGACGGCGATGTAAAGGATGCTAACCCCGAAGAGGGCACTAACATCTCGTTCGAGGGTGCCACTAAGAAAGCAATAGTGCAGCAGAAAGTTTATCTAACCGTTACTTCGCCAGAGATAACCATACATGGTGATGTGAACTATTTGACCATTGTTGGGCAGGAAATCAAAGACATTGACGTTAGCGGAGCCAGCAAATTGACCACCTTAAGAGTGAACGAAAACCCTTTAACAACACTCGATTTGTCGAACAATGCAGCCCTTACCGAAGTGTGGGCAACCGCATGTTCCGACCTTACTTCCGTAAAGTTCGCACCTGCTTCTGCCCTCATGACACTCTCGTTGCAAGGCACACAGGTTGCAAACCTGAACCTTTCGCAGGCTCAATTCCTTAGAACCTTGCACGTAGGCGATAACCCTAATCTCACAACCATCGACCTTTCGCAGCTTACAGAGCTGGAAGAACTATGGATAAATGGCAACGGAATAGAAGCACTCGACCTCACAAATAACACCAATCTCACCACTCTCGAATGCAGCAGAAACCTGCTTACAACCCTCAACCTGTCTGGAAAGTCAGACCTTAACTATGTTTCTTGTTGGTGCAACAAGCTCAAAGGCGAAGGCTTAAACGCACTTATTCAGAGCCTAACAAAGGAAACAGAAGGCGAAGAACGCGAACTTTGCGTGTACAACGGTCTGTTTGAAAACGAGCAAAACGAACTTACCGACGAGCAAATTGCAGCCATCAAAGCACGTGGTTGGACCCCTAAGCAGGCAAAAGGCAATAAGGAAATGTTTGCATGGGTAGAGATTACGTCGGCTGTAACAGGCATCGACGCTGTTTCGGTGAAAGCCAACGACACAGACAAATGGTTCGACTTGATGGGTCGCCGCATTGCTAAACCAACAGCAAAGGGCATCTATATCCACAACGGAAAGAAGATACTCCTGAAGTAATCACCCTTATTTCAACTGCCGTTGCACAACGTTCCTGCCTCAAAGGCAGCGAACACAAGGGGCAACAATAGGCTGATGACGATATTACTAAGCCATCGTGGCACACTGAAAAGGTTTTAGTAATATCGTCATAAGCCTTTGCTTGCATCGGCACCAGCACGAAACAGTATGCAACACAGCAGCATATTACAATTGTGAAGAGAACATTATTTACCCTTATGGGGTGCTTATTTCTCCAAATAGCAGTAGCTCAAATACGATGTAAAGTATTGGAGAAAGGCACCAACGAACCTATAATAGGTGCCACCATCATGGCAGAAGGCACCAAAAACATTATTGCCGTAACCGACCAGGACGGCGTTTTCGTCTTGTCCAACGGCTTCAATAAGTCGGTTAGAATATTTTATATCGGCTACAAACCCCTTACGGTGCGTCCCCAAAAAGAGGGCGTTTACCACTTGCAAACCGATGTAAACGAACTGCAAGAGATTGTTGTTACCGCACAAGAAGGGCACGGACTGTCCAGCGCATCGACCATTAGCAAGCAAGCTATGCAGCATTTGCAACCCTCAAGCTTTGCCGATTTGGTGGAACTTCTGCCTGGTGGACGTGCCAACGACCCCCATCTGAACGTGCCTAACACCATCAACCTGCGCGAAACAGGCATCGGAAGCAGTCAGTACAACACCTCTTCGCTCGGCACACGCTTCGTTATTGACGGCGCACCCGTAAGCACTAACGGCAACATGCAATACCTTTCGGGCGCTCTCGACCGCACTTCTGGAAAGCGAAACTTTGCCAATGCGGGGGTTGATATGCGCACCTTGTCTACCGACGACATACAGGAAGTAACCATAATACGTGGTATTCCCTCCGTGCAATATGGCGATTTAACCAGCGGACTCGTAAAGGTGAAACGTCGCAAAGGTGGCAACGACCTTGCAGCACGCTTTAAAGCCGACATGGATACCAAGCTTTTCTATCTTTCGAAAGGCTTCGAATGGAAACCATCGAAGCTGTCGCTCAACCTCAGTGCCGACTATCTCGACAACAAAGCAGAGCCTCGCAACCTGCTCGAAACCTACAAACGTGTTACTCTTTCGGCTCGTCTGAACAAGCAATGGACCACCCAAAAGATGAACTACGGAGCCATGCTCAGCTTCGATTATGGCGGTTCTTTCGACAACGATAAGGTGGATTCGCAATTCAACCATGGCGGAGTAGACAAGTATCGCTCTGCCTATAACCGCTATGCAACGAGTCTTTCGCTCAACATGAACAGCAATATCGACCGCTCGCTCTTCCGCAGTTTAGAGCTGTCGGCATCATTTTCGTACGAGAAAAACATACTGGAACGCACCAAAATGGTACAGCTCAATGGCGACACACCAGCCGCAATGACCATGACAAACGGCGAAAGCGATGCCGTATTGATATCGCCTTACAACTACATAGCCACACATACAGTAGACGGCCGCCCCCTTAGTTTGTATCTAAAGGGCAACGCTTCGTTCAGCATACCCATTCCAGGCGTGTCCAATTCGCTGTTGGTGGGAGCCGATTATCAGATGGACCGCAACGTAGGCGAAGGTCAGATATACGACCGTTTGCACCCTGTTTATACAGGAACGTCGTACCGTCCGCGCAAATATTCAGCCATTCCAGCCTCGCAAATGCTGGCAGGCTACGTGGAAGAACGCATCAGTATGGGCGTCGGCAGCAGCAAACTCGACATCGAAGCAGGTCTTCGTGCCGAAACAATGTTAGGCATCAACAACCAATTTGCCACACATGGAAAGGTGAATATAGACCCCCGAGCCAATGTAGGGTGGACCTTTCCTTCTTTTGTCGTAGGCAAAGACCGAATGACAATCGGCCTTACTGGCGGTATAGGGTGGCACAGTATGTTCCCCACCATCGACCTCTTATACCCCGAACCCGCCTATATGGACATCGTAGAACTGAACTATTACCACCCCAAACCAGAGTTTCGGAGAATGTATTTGCAGACTTACGTCATCGATCCGACCAACTATGAGCTTACAGCAGCACGCAATTTGAAGTGGGAAATAAAGGGAGATGTAGACTGGGCAGGCAACCGTCTTACCATGACATACTTTGTAGAAGACATGAAATCGGGCTTCCGTTCGATGAGCGTTTATGCCCCTTATCAGTACAAAGAGTACGACGCTTCTGGTGTAAATGCCGATGCCTTGACCGCCAAACCCGATGTTTCCACCTTGCCCTATACCCTGCGTAACGTTCTGCGCTCGTATGAACACACGTCTAACGGCAGCCGAACTTATAAGCGAGGCATAGAGTGGATGCTCTCCACCATGCGCTTTCCAGTTGTCAATACACGCCTTACCATCAGTGGAGCATGGTTTAAAACGGAGTATCATAACTCCCTTCCTATCATGTATAAGCCCGTTAAAACGGTGGGCGGAAGGCCCCTCGAGCTGGTCGGAATCTATAAAGACGACGAGGGGTTTATACGCGAAATGGTGAACACAAACTTCACTTTCGACACCGCAATACCCAAGTTAAAGCTCGGCTTCTCGTTGTCTTTCCAATGTGTTTGGTACACCGCCGAACAGTCGATGCACAAGGATAACATGCCCATTCAGTATATGGACGACAGCGGAAACATACATACTTTCACCCCAGCCGATGCAAACGATGTCTATTTACAATACCTCGTGCGCAATTATACAGAGGGTATGTTCGACCGACAAACCGTACCTTTCTATATGGATGTGAACCTAAAGGCAACCAAAAAGCTATTCAAAGACAAACTCATGGTGGCGCTTTTCGTGAACAAACTATGGGACGTGCACCCCGATTATAAACGCAACGACTTCGTAATAAGGCGGTATGTAACACCTTATTTCGGTCTTGAAATGAACATAAAACTATGATGTCGAAACCCTATACACTTCTTCTCGCCCTCTTATTGGCTGTTTTTACCACTGGTTGCGAGCAGATAGAAGACGATTATTATACGCAAGCTGAGGTTACATTGCAGCTCCCCGACAGCATAACACCGCTGAAAGTGCAGGGCACCGTAACGCTGAAAAACCTGTCGAATAGCCGTGTTTATGCATCGTCCGACTTCGATAAAACCACCATTAGGCTCGATGTGATGCGCGGAACCTATATGCTTGATGCCGAAGGAACCATGTTGTGCCGCTATCCCGATGGCAGTGAGAGAGTGAAATACTACCGTTCTTCAAAGGACTACGTAGAGATAATAGACCACCCAACACGCTTTACAGCAACGGTTATATTTATGTAATGATGGGTAAAAGAAAAATAATTTGCACATTGTTGGCAGTCTGTCTGTTGTCAATAGCCACCCAAGCGCAAGACAAAGACACGTTAGCAGCAGCCGAACACCTACACCATTGGAACCAAGTAATGGCTCCGTCGCAACGAAATCCCGCCTTCTTGCAGTCTGCTTTCGCCTCTTCAATAACGCAAGCGGGCCTTAATGCAAGCTATAAGCATGCCAATCAGGCCTTCATAGCGCAGCGAGGAGACGGTCATACACTGTTTTCTGCTGGCGTAAAATCCTACCTTCGCCTCGACGAAAGCAATACAGTGTGGGGCGCAGCAGCCTATCAGACAGGGCGAAAGCGCAATGTCCGCTTCAACTCCACGTCCGATTACGACCTTCTTTATCCCTATGTGATGGCCGATACGTTGGGCGGTAACATGGAGAACGAACGCTACACGTTCAATGGCGGCTATGCTCTGAAACTGAAAAAATGGAGCTTCGGTGCCTTGATAGACTTTAGAGCGGAACACGAATACCGCACCATCGACCCCCGTCCACGCGGTATTGCCACCGATTTGACGCTCCGTTTGGGTGCAAACTATGCATGGAAGAACTATAAAATAGGTGCTGGCATCGGCACAAGAACCTATAAACAAACCAATAACGTAGACTTTTACAACCCTTTAGGCGTTATCCCAGAGTATCACATGACGGGTCTCGGAAGCGATTACGTGCGCTTTGCAGGTGCGGTAAGGTCGGCTTATTATAAAGGAACAGGTATCATTGCCGACTTACAGTGTGCGCCTGACGATGGTAAAACAGGGGCTTATGTTTCGTTAGAAGGGCGTTTCATGCCTTACGAAAACATACTTACCGAACTCAATGCACTGCCTATTACACGATTAGAAACCACTACTTTCAACGCAAGAGTAGGGTGGAAGCACGACAAAAATATAGGTTGGACCGCCTTTTTGGGGCTTGACGGAGAGCGAAGAAACGGCAAAGAACACATCGCAGGCAGCTCTTCCAGCACCGAATATCGCTCGCTTATCACCCTATCCATGTTCTCCGACAACCGCTACGACTACTATTTAGGAGGCATTCTCAACGTCGGAAGCAAGCGAAACCTAACCTTTTCGGCTCGATTCGGGTTCATTGACGACCTCGCAACCTACGTAGATTTAAGGCGAGAAATGGCATATACAAAGTCGTACGGCACACTATCATGGCAATGGATGTGGCATCATGCAAAGTCGTGGTTCGTAGAATGGAGCGGCAACGCAGCCTATTACCACAACCATTCCAAGCGAATTGTAATGCCATACGCACTGATGGACAGTAAGATAACTGAACTCGTGAACTCCACCTATGCGGCTTTAACAGCCCACCAATGGACCTTCGGCACCGCCATACACACCTATTATTATCCTAAAAAGTGGGAAGGCGTGGGCTTATATCTTAACGCTGGCATACAATTCGACCAAAGTTCGACCATTCGCCAAACCCTTCTTAATGCGTCGGTAGGTGTGTCTTTCTAAATAAGATAAAACAAAACGAAATACAATGATATATAAAATGAGAACAAACTACAAGCCAAACCTACTACTGTTGTTGCTGTTTGCCGTTCTGTTAGTATCGTGCAACGAGTATAAAGAGGTAGAAGAGAGAGGGCAATTTGTGGACCACGAGATAAACCTTCAGCTACCCATAGATATCCAAAACGCCCAAATAACAGAGGCAAGAGTAGTGATGACCAACGTAAGCAGCCGACAAGAGTATGCCGTTACCGCCTTCCGTTCCGAGCAAGACAAGTACGTTGCCAACATCACACTGCCTGAAGGAACCTACAACTTAACGGTGAACGGTGTTGTAAAATATCAGCTAAACAAGAAAGAAATAAAGGCAAAGGTGAAGGCAAAGCGCGATAATGTCGTTGTTCAAACCACATCGAAAGCCACCAATATAGGACTAAATGTGTTTGCAGCAGAGGAAGGTTTCGTTATCACAGAGCTATTCTTCACAGGCACAACAACCCCACAAGGCTTCATGTACACCGACGACCAATACATAAAAATAGGCAACAACAGCGACACTATCATGTATGCTGACGGGCTATGCTTCGTCGAAAGCTTCTTCACAAGCGATGATAAGCACGACTATCAGCCCGATATCATGAGCCAAGCCATAACCATTGATGCCATCTATATGGTGCCTGGTACAGGACGAGATCACCCTGTTAAGCCTGGCGAAGAGCTAACAATAGCCCTCACCGCCATCGATCATAGACCCATAAACCCCAACTCTTTCGACCTGAGCCGTGCCGATTTTGAAATCTTTGATAAGACTTCTAACCCAGAAGGCGACCAGGATAACCCGAAGGTAACGAACCTTTTGAACTGGTATGCCAACTTTGAAGGAACCTTTGTAATGCACACTCGTGGCGTAAAAAGCTATGCTTTGGTACGTCCAATGGTGGATATGGCAACCTTTATGAAGGACTATCGCTACAAGTTTGGCTATACTTTTAAGCAGGGAGATTACGTTATTCCGATGGACGAAAACGAGTATTTCATACCCAATTCGTGGGTCGTTGATGCTGTAAATCTGGCTGTTCCGACTGTCCATGAGTGGAATATTATATCGCCAATCCTCGATAAAGGGTTCACTTATTGTGGGCATGTTGATGCCGACGAGCAACGTTATAACAAAGCCGTTGTACGACTAAAGGAGGGCAAGAAGTGGATTGATACCAACAATTCGACCTACGATTTCCAGCCCAACGCAGTGCCTACCTACTTAAAAAATAAATAAAATAAGATATAACATGAACACAATCAGACAATTCCTATTATTGTTTTTTATGCTTGTTCCCACCTTGTTGCCATCTCAAAACAGGGTAATTGAACAAGACAAGACCTTCAGAAAGGGCAAACTTCCGAATGGATTAACCTACTATATACGCCATAACGATAAGACAAAGGGCGTGGCTGACTTCTACATAGCGCAACATGTAGGTTCTATTTTAGAGGAATCGAACCAGCGAGGGCTCGCTCATTTCCTCGAACACATGGCGTTTAACGGAACGAAAAACTTTCCGGGCGACGACCAAAAGCCGGGTATCGTGAAGTGGTGCGAGAGCGTTGGCATTCAGTTTGGCACCAATCTCAACGCTTATACCAGCGTAGACCAAACCGTTTACAACATCTCTGCTGCCCCCATAAAGCGCGAAGGAATTATCGATTCGTGCCTTCTTATCCTCCACGACTGGAGCCATAACCTCTTATTAGCCGATAAAGAGATTGACAAAGAAAGGGGAGTGATAGAAGAAGAGTGGCGCACACGTCGTATGGGACTGGCCATGCAACGCCTTGCCGAAGCCTCTATGCCCGTGATATATGCAGGGTCTAAGTATGCCGATTGTATGCCAATAGGCGATATGAACATTGTTAGAACCTTCCCATATCAGGCCCTTCGCGACTATTATCATAAGTGGTATCGCCCCGATTTGCAAGCCATTATCGTGGTAGGCGATATTGATGAGGACCAGATAGAACGCAAAATTAAAGCCCTTTTTGGTACGATAGAAATGCCGAACAATGCCGCCGAACGCATATTCTACCCAGTGCCCGACAACAAAAAGATGATTCTCTTCACGGCAACCGATAAGGAACAGCCTACAGTAAACTTTACTTTGTACATGAAGAGAGATGTTACACCACGCCAAGAACGAGGTTTCTGGCAGCCGTTTGCCGACAATTATATGACAAGCATCTTACGAATGGCTATCAACGACCGCCTGAACGAACTCTCACGCAAGGCAGATGCGCCCATTATATCGGCCTCTGTGCGTGATGGAAACTTCTTTATGGCTTCCACGAAAGAGTCTTTTGAAGTGTCGGGAGTGCTAAAAGAGAACTCGATAGCCAGCGGAATACAAACCATTATAGGCGAAGTTGAGCGTGCAAGGAGTCTCGGTATCACCGAACAAGAGTTGAAACGTGGCAAGGCAGAGCTGCTTTCGTATGCTGTAAGTGGCTATAACGACCGCTTCAAGCGTAGCAACAGAGAGCTTGTTGAGGCTTGCGTAGAGAATTTTCTGGAGGAAGAGCCGCTTATCGACCCTGCTGTTGAGTTGCAATTGGTGCAGGAACTCGACGCAAAAGTAACCCTTGAGGAAGTTAATAAGTACATGCGCGAAGTCATAACCAATAGCAATCAGGTGGTAACCCTATACGGACCAGAGAAAAAAGGCTTTGCGCTGCCATCTAAAAAAGACATAGAAAAGCTCGTACTTACGGCACAAAAGAAGCGTTATGCGCCTTATAAAGAGAAAGATATGGTTTCGGAACTAACACCAAACCTCCCTGCTGAGGGTCGCATTGTGGCTGAAAAGGAATACAAGTACGGCTATACCGAGTTGCAATTGTCTAACGGTATGCGTGTATATGTACGCCCAACGACCTTCGCCGACGATGAAGTGAGGTTGAAACTCTTCAGTATGGGCGGCAAAAACATGTACGCTGACGACGACATGCCGAACCTTTCGTACCTTATTTCGGGCGCTACGGTAGGCGGAGCAGGCCAGTTTGACGAGCTAAAATTAGAGAAAATGATTGCAGGAAAGCCTATTTCGATTGGTCCATACATCGATGATGAGACCGAAGGAATGGAAGGTAGCTCGAATGTAAAGGACCTTGAGACGCTATTTCAGCTGCTATACCTCTACTTTACACAGCCCAGAAAGGACGTAGAAGCCTTCGAAAACATGATGAGCCAGCAAAAAGAGTTCCTCAAGAATGCCCATGTGAACCCCCTGATTGCCTACAACGACAGCTTGCATAAGGTTGCTTACCAAAGCGATAGACTACATTCGATGAACAGCGAACTGCTAAAGAAGGTGAACTACGACCGCATATTGCAGATATATAAAGAGCGTTTTGCCAATGCAGCCGACTTTAAACTCATACTAACGGGCAACATCGACATGGCACGACTGCGCCCAATGCTCTGCAAATATGTGGCTGTGCTGCCATCGAACAACCACTTTGAAAAGGTGGGAACGCTTGGACCCAACCTCGTTGATGGGCAGGTGAAGAAGCTATTCACCAAAGAACAGAAAACACCATCGACCACAACAACCATCGTTATAAAGGGAAAGATGGACTATAACAATCGCAACGAACTGCTTTTAGATGCTGCCGTGCAACTGCTCCGCTTCGTTTATACCGACAAAGTGCGCGAGGAAAAGGGCGGAACATACGGCGTTTCGGTGTCTGCAACACTGCAAAAACACCCCTACAACGAGGCTGTTTTGCGCATCGCATTCCAAACAGACCCAAGCAAATACGGCTCTCTTATTCCGATAATATACGAACAATTGGAGAAGTTAGCGACTGATGGACCCGCTCAAACCGACCTCGATAAGGTGAAAGCCTACGAACTTAAGGTGTACAAACAGGTGCAGGAACTAAACAATTATTGGGAACTTGTGCTGTACAACGACCTGTACAACGGCACCGATATAGATACAAACTTCGTAGAAATAGTGAATAGAATGACCACAGAGGACGTCAAACTGATACTTAAACAGCTACTCGACCAGAAAAACCGCATAGAGGTTACGATGTCGAGCACCGACTTATCTAACCACTAATTTGTTGTTTCAAGGGGCATAACCCCCATAGCTTATAGGCTGTTTCAGTAAGCAGGCAACTTAAAAATTATGCCGTAGCTTGCTGCAAACAGCCATTTTTTTGTCCCTACTCATGCTTTTCTGCCTACCATTGCCACGCCCCTAAACCTTATATATATAATGTGTAGGCTACGAAAAACCTCCTGCGATTTCTTTACAAATATTCTTTCGCTCTTCGTTTCGTAACACATTGATACACAACACTTATACTCCTACTTTCTAAAAGAGCCTGTTTTGCGATGTAAAAGTGCCTATATTGCACGGCAAAAGCGGCTGTTTTGCAACGCAATATAGGCTGTTTTGCAATGCGAAAGCATATACCCCACTTTTTCTGTCAATATTTCGGAAACGAGAAAAACGCCTGAATGGTGTTCGCAAATAAGTTTTAAGACAATGTTGGTGCAGTTCGCAAATAAGTCATTACCTTTGCATTCAGATTACCAGTCCCAACGGAACAATGCGTTAGCAGAAGGTAACAACCCTACAAAAAGCATTTTACGATAGAATAAAAAGCAATGAACAATATGCTAAGTCGCAAACTCTACTATCTCTTTCATAGTGGAAAAAACTCGAAATTGAAATACTATGTAACGTCCTATCTGTGGATACTTACACCGCATTTCGTGCTTTCGTGGTTGCGAAAGTTCTTGCTATCGGGTGTCGAAAAGCGCAAAGACTGGTCGGAAATCGCCCAGCGCGTAGCGTATTACAACAAGTTGCGCCGTGCAGACATCGACCTTTCGCTGTTTCAGCAAAAGGCTATCAAACTATCGGAACAAAAGAAAACCAGTCAATCGGTCTACTATTTAGACTCTTTCCGCTACGCAAAAGCCTTTCCGCTCGACGCTAAATGGCGTTTAGATCCGGGCGATGTAACATGGGTTTCCGACATCCCTTCCATCGTAAAAAGTAGGCCCATACATGGCAACAATGCCAATTCGGTGTTGCTAAACCTCGACCGTGTGCGCCATTTCCTGTTTGTAAACGACCACACGAAGTATGCCGACAAGCAAGATAAGGTGGTGTTTAGAGGACTGATAGGGCAATACGACTGCAACAATCTAAAGCAAAACAGATACGATTTCGTAAAAAAATTCTTTGGAAATCCGCTGTTCAACATTGGCGTTATCGACAAGAGTTTCAAGGAATGGCATACCGAAAAGATGACCATCGGCGAACATTTGTCGTACAAATTCATCATGGCACTCGAAGGAAACGACGTAGCCAGCAACCTAAAATGGGTGATGTCGTCGAACTCAATCGCCGTTATGCCGCGCCCAACCTACGAAACATGGTTCATGGAAGGCACCCTCATACCCGATTATCACTACATTGAGGTAGCCCCCGACTACTCCGATTTGGAAGCCAAAATCAACCATTACATCAACCACCCCGACGAGGCGCAAGCCATAATCGACCACGCCCACGCCTACGTAGATAGGTTCCGAAATCCTCGCCGCGAGTATATCGTTGCGCAACTCGTGCTGGAAAAGTATTTCAGAGAAACCGCCAAGGAAGACGAAAGAAAGTAGGGGAGGGGTGTAAACAACGCATCTTACAATCCATAACAACTTTCCCGAAAGTTAGAAAACTACTCAATCGTCAGATTTCCAACCCCTTACCCAACAGCAAACCAATTGTAATTACGTTTTTTTCACTATTTGTTTGCATATTTAAAATAATGTTTATACTTTTGCATAGGCTGATGAACCAGTAGCCAGAAGAATCAAAATCGAAGCATATACAGCCTTACACCTTATATAATAGAGAGGCGAGAGGCAAAGAAAAACGGCAGAAACAACCTAAAGAATTAAAACAATCTGAACAACAAACAACTAATATATTGTACGATGAAAAGACTTATTACTACACTATTTGCAGCCATTGCCCTCTTTGTAGCAATGCCTGTAACTGCACAAACAACCGAAACTGAGTACAATTTGTACGGACATCTCGTTGGAACAAAGGAGAATAACGGCATCTATAAGTTTACAACGGCAGCTACTTCATACTTTACCGAAGTGCAAAAAATACCCTATGCACCCGACTACGGCATTGTAAAGGTGAAAGACCGCTACTATTTCTTTGTGAAAGACGATTCCGATTACGGCTCAGATATGTACATGTACATCTACAACGCCAGCGATTTCACCAACATAACACGCCACAAAGTGCCTGCCGACATGGTATCGATAGGTTGTCCGATAGCCTACGACGAAACCACCGACAAGGTATATTCAGTCTACAAAGATGGTTCAACCTATAAGCTCTGCACCCTCGAACTAACCAAACACGAACGCAAAGAGGTGGGCGTATTGGGCAACAACATTCTCGCAATAGCCTTTAACAAAGAAGGAAAACTATACGGAATCAACTCAGCAGGTAGGGTAGGAGAAATCTCAACAACCGATGCTACATTCACAGAGATACTCTCTACGGGCATGAATCCGCTTTATCAGCAGTCAGCAGCCTTCCCCGCAAACGACAATAACACCCTTTATTGGGCGGCAACGCTCGACGATTGGGGCGGAACACCGGGCATTTATAAAATAGACCTAAAGGCTAAAACCAGTACAATGCTACGCGAATTCAAGCACGAAGAGGAATTTGGGTGTCTCTGGGTGGGCGATAAGGTGGTGGCTCCGGGCGCTCCTGCAAAGGCAACCGACCTTGCTGCCCACTATACCAACGGCGAACTGAAGGGCAAAATAAGCTTTACAGCACCCACAAAGACTTACGACGGACAAGCACTTACGGGCGCTTTAACCTTCAAGGTGCTTGTTGATGGCGTGGAAAACACCAGCGGCAACACGCAGGTAGGACAGGCTACCACAGCAGAAGTAACCACAACGCAAGGCCTACACGACTTTGCCGTTATCGTAATCAATGCAGAAGGCAATGGCGACAAGGCCGAAATAAAGAACATTTACGTAGGACACGACACACCAAAGCAGGTGAAGAACGTGAAATTAGCGCAAGGAGAGACCATCGATAAGCTGATATTGACATGGGACGCAGCCACAGAAGGAATGTACAACGGCTACGTAGACCCAACAGAAGTGAAATACCAGGTGCGCAAAATGCCTTCAGGCGAAATCGTAGACAACACAGGCGCATCGCCATACACCTACAACGTTACGCAAGAAAAGGCTGAAAAGTGCTTCTTCGACGTTACTCCTTACATCGACGACGACCACAAAGGCATTCCAACAGCATCGAATAAGATAATGATAGGTAAGCCTTTCGAAGTGCCTTACACCGCCACCTTCGACACCAACGACGAAGTATTGCTCTTCACAACAGAGCATATCGGCGACGGAAATGCCTATTGGGACTGGGACAACGACTACAAATTCATGAAGATATACAGCTCTTCGGCACCTAAAAACGACTGGCTGTTTACACCATTCATAGCCGTAGAGAAAGACATGCGATACGAATTGTCGTTCGATATACGCACCATCGGCACCGAAAAGTACGAAGTGATGTACGGTTTGCAGCCCCAATCCACTGCAATGACCGAACGATTGGTGCCTGAAACACAGGAAGACACCGACAAATTCGCGCCCCGTATCGTAGAATTTACTGCCAAACAGACGGCAGCAATATATATTGGGTTCCATGCTAATACTACTGATGTTGAGAAAGGAATGAACCTTTACCTCGACAATATACGCTTAAAGAAGGTCGGAACAACCGCCATCAGTAGCATATCTGCCCTTGCAGCCGATGTAAGCCTACGCATTGCCGACGGAGGAATCTATATTCTTGGCGTTGATAACTATATCAGCGTAGCGCGCATCGACGGCACTCACCTCTTTAGTGGCGCTGTTAAAGCTGGTCAGCACATCGCCCTCGCAAAGGGAATCTACCTTGTGCGCACCGCTAAAGGCACACAAAAAGTGGTAGTAAAGTAAGGTTTAACCACACAGTAGCTGTATTCTTTTGATGCAGTAACCCAAGTTCGAAGGAGTCTTCACCCCATGGTGAGGCTCCTTTTTTTGCTTGATGACCTTCCTGTTGCCCATAGTTTTCCTATTATTTATGGTCCTTCTAATTTCCATCAATCCCATTGCTACACTGAAAAAAAATGTTATCCTCAATACCATCATATCACAAATAAACATTATCTTTGCACAAAAAACAAAGCGTATGGACCCAAACAACAACCAAACACTGTGGCAAGTAGTTAAGAAATACTTCAATGTCATGCCCGGTAAAGCCTCTGAAGACAACGTAATAGCACAGATAACCGAAGGTGTAAACTTCCAGGGAGCACCCTTATGGATACTTATTCTTGCTATCTTCGTCGCTTCCTTAGGACTCAATGTCAATTCAACGGCAGTCATTATCGGTGCCATGCTCATCTCGCCACTGATGGGACCAATCATCGGAATGGGATTAGCGGTAGGAATAGCCGACCTGAATTTGTTCAGGAAAGCTATCATCAACTACCTCATTACCACCATTCTCAGCGTTGTTACAGCTACCATTTACTTTTTACTTTCGCCTATCACAGAAGCACAATCAGAAATTCTTGCACGTACATCGCCCACACTTTACGATGTGTTGATAGCACTCTGTGGCGGTGCAGCCGGTATTTTGGCAGTAGCTACAAAAGGCAAAAACAACGTGATACCGGGTGTTGCGATTGCTACTGCCCTAATGCCACCACTCTGTACGGCGGGCTACGGACTTGCAATGGGCAACATATCTTACTTCTTGGGTGCCTTTTATCTTTACTTCATCAATACTGTTTTCATCGCTTTCACCACCTGCGTGGGCGTTCGTTTAATGCACTTCCATCGTAAAAAGATGGTCAATCAGGAGAAGTTGAAGCGTGTAAACTACTATATTGCAAGTATTGTTATCATCACAATGATACCTGCTGGCTACATGACATGGCGCATTATTAATCAGAGTGTCATCGAAAATAACGTCGAAAACTTCCTGCGCAACGAAATAAAAGACAATGGAACTTACATTCTTTCGCACACTTTCGACAAAGAAAACAAAACGTTGGATGTTGTAACAATAGGCAATTCTATTTCTAATAGCAACGTTAAGAAGGCACAGGAAGCCCTGTCCGACTATCAGTTAGCCGACTATCGACTTCGCATTATACAAGGTGCTAATGCTGATAGTCTTATGGCTATGCAGCAAAAGAAACGCGGTTTGGTTGCAATAGGAGAAGGAACGTCTTCCGATTGGAAGGAACAAGTGTACAAAAACGATGCCTTACAGAAGCAGTTAGCGGCTTATACACGTTATCCAGAGTTGGCTAAAGAGATGAAACAAGAGCTGAAAGCCATTTGTCCGGAAGCTAAAAGTATAGCCCTTTCGCACACTTCTGAAGCCTTTGTAGATACTGCTCTCACCCAAAAATACGTGCTTGCGGTGGTTAAAACCAGCAAAACACTTCCTGCAAACGACAAGCAACAGCTTTACAAATGGCTTAAGGTGCGCGTAAAAACCGATAGTCTTCAGTTGGTGGTATTGCCCCAATAGGTTGCCACAGAAGCATAACGAGAGCTTCGAAACAACTTTTTTTACCCCCTTACACCCCTTGCGTAAAGATGCAAGGGGTTGTTTTTGATTTGTTATCTCCTAAATATTGAAATCTTAGCGTTTCTATATTGTTAAATAAGTTTACCCCTTCGTCTTCCCCCTTATCGCTCTACCATAACGTCATATCATTGATTTCATTTACCGCTAATTTCCTTTTTTTGTCGCAACAACAGCTTACAAAATGTTGAAAAATATTGAGATTTTTCTTCTTTTTCGTTTGTGTAGTTGAAATAATATATTTATTTTTGCAAAACTTACATAACCTTTGAGAAGAAGAAAGAGAAGTTAAAATCATATTCTGCCGTCCACCTTATTATATATAAGGGCAGCAGAGAAGACGTTACAATCGGCAATCTAATAAACGAAGGGCAATCTTGGGGCAGGCAAGCACAGCCTTCACACACCAGAAAACTGATGCAGAAATAATGCCAATACCACACAGCAGGTGGCTGAAAAGCAAGGTTGTACAACCATATGCAGGCACGAAACGATAGAAAAAAGCTTTCCACAACATCGTGATAGCATATTGAACACTAAATTTATTGCTTATGAAAAAGAAGTCTTACCTTATGTTCGCTGGCATCATAGCCTTTTTGCTATGCTGGTCATCAGCCATGATGGCACAGAACAACAGCCAGCGTGAGAGTTCACTAAGAGACGCCTTGTCGGCAAGACAAGGTGGTATGGCGATGGGTTCAACCCTCAAAATGCCTGTCGCTCAGCGTCCAAGTACAGACAACATGCTATTGCAGACAGTGGCTTCACCCCTGCAAAAGCCACTTGCTGCGCCACTCTTGAAGACTCCTGGAGGCATTGTGCTGTGGGGAAACGTCATTCATCAAGAAGGATGGAAGGTGGGTAACGCTGCCTACGGCATGTATTCGGTAGGCACTACAGTCCCTATTGAAGTGAAACCATTAGGACTTATGAACTATATGGAGGTGAATGCAGGAAGCGGAATAGTCGGCGACGTGTTCCATGCGATGTATTTAGACCTCTTATCATACTCGGAAGGCAGGGTCAAAGTGCATCATTATACTTACGATATAGACACTTGGGAACAGCTTTCTGACGATAATCTCGGAGAAGATGGACTATCGCTGTGCGCCATGGAAACTGCACAAGACCGCAAAACAGGTAAGATTTACGGCGTATTCTGGGACGAAAGCGGTACGAACCTGCAATGGGGAGTGATCGATTATACCAAGATGAAACGCGATTTCATCGGTTGGGCAGAACATCAATACGTTGCTTTGGGTATCAGCAAGGAAGGAACGCTCTACGGAATATCCCTCGATGGCGACCTATATGCCATCAGTACCACCGACGGAAAGGAAACTTTGATCGGTGCAACAGGCGTTACTGTAAAAGATGAGTACGGCAAATACTTCCAACAAAGCGGCGAAATAGACCAGAATACCAATACTTTCTATTGGGCAAGCATAGACAAAGACGGCAAGTCGGTGCTATATAATGTAGACCTTACAACTGGAAAGGCGAACAAAATAGGCGATATGCCTATCGAATCTCAGGTATTGGCGCTTACAATACCTATATCTACGGCATCTGCCGAAGCCCCCGCACGTGTGGAAAACCTAAAGTTTGTATTTGAAAAAGGTAATACCACAGGACGCATTCAATTTACTGCTCCAAGCAAAAAGATAAACGGTGAACCGCTAACAGGCAACCTTACATATTATGTTGTGGCTAATAACGACACTGTAAAGAAGGGTGTTGCTACGGCAGGAGCTAAGGTTGATGACGAAATAACCGTACCTGGTGGCGATACAAAGTTCCTCGTTACCATTGCCAACGCTGCAGGCTCATCGCCTAAAGTAAGATATACTGCATGGGTAGGCTACGACATTCCTGCTGATATAGAGCGTGTTAAGTTCAGCTACGACGGCACAACAGCAGTCGTTACATGGCCTTCCGTAACGCAAGGAAAGCACGGCGGATATGTAGGAGAGGTGATTTACGACGTGAAAAGAATGCCAGATGGAGCTCAAGTGCAAACCAATGTAACAGGAAACAGTCTGTCTGTACCTTTCACAACCACCGAATTAAAGAAGTATAGTTTCGCTATTACACCGAAAGCGGGCAACCGTCAAGGTGAGGAAGTGGCTTCTAACGGAATCGTTATAGGCAAGGCCATCGTGCCACCATTTAAGGAAAGCTTCTATGATGAGGAATCTTTCAACAACTTTACAGCCATAGATGCAAACGACGACGGCCACACTTGGGAGTGGGGATTGGCTGATGACTGGAAAGGAAGGGCTCAATCGGGTTACAATCCTAAGGGAGTAGCTGACGATTGGCTACTATCTCCACCGTTTGAACTAAAGGCAGACCGACTCTATACAGTTTCTTTAGAAGCCTATAATACGCTTGCCGAACAGTTTAAAGAGGTGTTCCAACTTGCTTGTGGCGAAGGTTATAACCCTGAAAACTATGTGAAAGTGGGGCAGCCAGTACTTGTTCCGAAGGCACAAACAAAGTTTTCTTACGAACTGAAAGTACCTAAAGATGGCTCATACCACCTTGCCATTCACGACAAGAGCGGCTTTAACCAATGGCGTTTCTATGTTCGCAACTTCCAATTGGTACCTGGTGCGCTCTTCACAGCGCCTAATGCAGCGACCGATTTCCACGTTATTGTAGACCAAACAGGCGGAGAAAAGGCTACATTATACTTTAAAATGCCTGTGAAAGCAGTCAATGGAGACGCCCTTACTGCCCAGTTAGACTCGGCAGTGATATACCGCGACGATGTGAAACTCGGTGTTTTGAAGAACCTTATGAGCGGTCAGACCATGACATATCAGGACAATCATGTGGCAAAAGGCGCACATATATATAAGGTGGTGGCCTATAATGCATCAGGAGCAGGTCGTGAAGCAGTGGCAAAAGCCTTTGTCGGATTCGATATGCCAGCTACTCCTACAGGTTTGAAGGCGTTAGACAAGAATACAGTGGCAGCCCTTTCATGGGATAAAACGTCTACTGTCGGAGCCAATGGTGGCGTTGTTGTACCAGAAGATGTAACCTATTACGTCATGTCCATGAAGGATTCGAAGGAGCCTACCGACACTTTGGCTTCGTTTAAGAATAAGAACAACTTCGATGTAACGTCTATTGATCTTAGCGATGGCGAGCAACAACGCTTCGTTTATTGGGGTGTTGCAGCACAAAACCAGTTGGGAAGCAGTGGCATTGCTACCACCCGACTCATCGCTGGTAAGGCTTATAACGTGCCATTCAAGGAGAGTTTTGCCAACGCATCGCTTTCTTCGTTGGTTTGGTTGGCCGATACGAAAGGCACATCGTGGAAGATTAGACGTGGCGTAGCATACGATAATGACGGTGGTGCACTCTGTTTTGAACCTGCACACACAGGCGATGAAAGTACGTTAGGTACAGGAAAGATTTCGCTTATCGGCACAACCAATCCGAAATTGATATTCAACTACGGGCGAAAGAACTTCCCTGACACCAAACTTATAGTATTTGTGCAACGTCCAGACGGCACCCGCACCGAACTAAAAACGATAGATTACTCTCTAATAAATAACAATCAGGCATGGTTTAACGAGGTTATTCCATTGAGCGCGTTCGAAAATGAGCGCTTTGTATTTATTGGATTCAAAGCTGTTGGCGGCACTAACCACGAGCCAATCTTCGTCGATAACATTCGTATCATGGAGGTTCAGCGCAACAATTTGGCTGTTACCGTATCTGGAACAGGCAAGATTATCAAGGGACGCAAGGCCAAACTCAACGTAAAAGTGGAGAATATAGGCGAGCGCGAGGCCGAAAACTTCACCATTCGCGTTAAGACTGGCGGCAAAGAAGTAAACTCTTACGTATGGAAAGATGCACTCTCACCATTCAGCAACTGCACGCTTGATTTCGAAGTTCCATCATCTGCCATCATCAAAGACGCAAAAGAGATGAAGGTTATCACAGAAGTTGAATACGATAAGGACTTAGATATCACCGATAACAAAGCAGAACTGACCGTCAGACTCGAAGATTCTGAAAAGCCAAAGGTACAGAATTTGAGCGCAAAAAGGGAACAATCGAATGTATCACTCGTATGGGAAGCGCCCAATACAGCCCCTGAAACCATAACAGAAGACTTCGAACGCTACGACGCATGGTCTACAGAGTTTGGCGATTGGACCCTCATTGATGCCAACAAGGGCTACTCTGGTGGTTTCTTCGACGACCTTTGGTATCCTAATCAGTTCACTCAGTTCGCCTATATCATATTCAATCCGTTTGTATTAGGGGAGAATGTGGCACGCCTTAACCCTTGGTTGAAACCGTTCTCGGGCCAACAATACGCTTCAGTTCCATACGAACTCGATGCCACAGGGCAGGTTTACGTGAACAGCAACAACTGGATTATTAGTCCAAAACTATCAGGACAGGCGCAAACAATATCGTTCTATGTGCATAATATGACGGTAAATGATGTTGCATATATTGAAAATTACGACGTACTTTGTTCTTCATCGGGTAAGGAAATAACCGATTTCACCACAGTTCTTGCCGAAAATCGTCAGGCAGTATCGGGCGAATGGGAGAAGGTAAGCATCAATGTGCCAGCTGGAACAACCTATTTTGCAATCCATCAGAAGACCCCACAAACTGGTCTTATGTTTGGAATAGACGATGTTACCTATACAAAGGAAACGCCTACGCCAATTAGTTACGCTATCTACAAGGCTGGCGAACGCATCAATAAGGTGCCTGTCGGCTTCCACCATTACGTAGATGTAAATGCTGGAGAGAGTGTACAGTATGCCGTTACAGCCATATATGCCGACGGAACAGAGTCTGCTCCAGTGGAAGTAAATGTACCAACAGGTATCGAAAGCGTCATTACCGACGGCCAACCAGTAGATGTTTACACCATCGATGGCAAACTTGTACGTCGCCAGACAACTACTCTTCGTGGTCTACGCAAGGGTACTTATGTTGTTGGAAATAAGAAAATAATTATACAATAAAAGCTCTTTTGTCGGTGTTCGCTCCCGTATCGGGTAGCGGACACCGATTTTTTTTAATATCAATCGTTGCAGACGAGCAACCCTTCGCGAAGTAAAATGCTCAACGACAACCTCGTTAGCGCATCGTCAGAGCGACACAACGCACCTTTCAAGGAAGGCAGAACGAGCAGCAAACGCAGTTCGTTATCAATGCGAGATATTCAACTTTAAAAACATATATCTATATGAACATGAAACAAAACCTATTCGTAGCCTTTGCGCTACTCATGCTTTTGCCAGCTGTAGCATGGGCTAAGCCACGCACAAAAGCTGAAATGAAGAAAACTGCCGCAAGTGCTATCAACCTGCAAACCACGCTAAGTAAGCACAGACTGAACGCTCCGAACCAGAACGGAACACGTAGAACAGCAACACAATTGCGCGAGTTGAAACAAACAAACACGTACACTGTGTTCGGTTATACCAATGGTGGCTTCGCCGTAATATCGGCAGATGACCTCGTACCAGAGGTTCTTGGAGTTTCGGAAGCCGACTTCGTACAGAACGATAACCCTGGTTTCAACTGGTGGTTAAAGGCAATCGACGAGGTCATTACCGATGCAGTAAAGAACAATAAGAAGCTCGGTATCACCAAACCAGACCCTAATAAGTATAAAGCAGAGGTGCCAACGATGGTTACAACCCTCTGGGGACAGCAGTCGCCATACAACAAATTGTTGCCCAATACCAAGAAAGGACACATCATTACAGGCTGTGTGGCAACAGCAACAGCACAGGTTCTCAACTATTTTAAGTATCCATTGCGAGGCGTTGGCTCTCGTACGCTTTACTATCCAGCCAACGATACAAGCGGAGATGCCATTGTTGCCGACTTCGGAAATACCACTTACGACTGGGCAAACATGAAAGATGACTACAGCGGAACCTACACTGAGGCTGAAGCAAACGCTGTTGCAACCCTTATGTTGCATTGTGGTGTAGCATCAAACATGGAGTATGGCACTGCAAATGTGGGCAGTAGTGCTTTCATGAACGATTGCGCCGAAGGTTTGCGCAACTACTTTGGCTTTGCTGAAGCCGAGCATGTATCGCGTGTAGACTACAATACTGCACAGTGGATGGACATCGTTTTCACCGAACTTTCTAACGGACACCCACTCATTTATGGTGGTGTTAGTCCTGGTTCTATGGGTGTTGACGCTGGCCACGCCTTTGTTATCGATGGTTATAACAAGGATGGCTTGGTGAGTGTGAACTGGGGTTGGAACGGAGATGTGAATGGATACTACAACATCGACCTGCTGAATCCAGGCAATATGTACTCGTTTACGCACTACCAAGATATTGTTAGAGGTATCCACGGTAAGGCGAAAGAACTCGTGAAGCGCACCATCAACTTGCCAAAAGCAGGTGTTTTGGCAGATAGTATTCCTGCCAGCATGCGCGAAAACATTGGCGAACTCACACTCAAAGGCGATATTAACGGTTCCGACTTCCGCGTTATTCGCGAGATGACAGGTAGCGATTACGAAGGAAAATTCACTCAAGGATCACTCTATATGCTCGATATTAAGGACGCAAGGATAGTAAGTGGCGGCGAAGCATACCTTAAAGAAGGACAGCTAAAGACATCTAACGACAACCTTCCAGAGCGTGTTTTCTATGGTTGCAATAGCTTACGACAGATCGTTCTGCCTTCTGGAATGAAGACTATCGCCGATGGCGCATTCGCATTCTGCCGCGCTCTCGCTGCAATCGACAATATTCCAGCGGCTGGCGGTGACAATTTCGTTTACGATGGTGGCGTTTTCTATACAAAAGACTGCAAGGAAATTATCAGCGTTATACCTTCTATGCAAAACGAACTCGTTGTTGCTGACGGCATAACAAGTCTGCACAGTTATGCACTTGCTGGCTGTATCGCTATCAAGCGTCTTGTTTTGCCAACATCAGTAACCTACTTAGGCGACGAGAGTTTGGCTGGTTGCAGCACGCTTAGCGAGATTAAAATCTTCTCAACAAAGCCTCCAAAGTTGGGTAAAAACCCACTTCTCAGCAGCCGTGTCAATGGTATTCTCTTGCGAGTGCCTATCGATACCAAGAAGGATTATAGAGGTTGGGGCGGTATTCCAGTCAAGAACATCAAGGAATTTGGTAGCATCGTAACCGTAAGAAATACCATTCGCGAATACGGCGACGCCAATCCTAAGTTCGGATATACCATCAGAGGAGAGTATTTCGAAGGTCGTCCTGAAATCACTTGCCAGGCTGATAAGACTTCGCCAGTGGGCAAATACGATATTCATATCGACTACGGCACCATCAAAGACAAGACCATTAAGCTCGTGGGCGGTATCCTTACAATCGACAAGGCAACCCTTACTGTAAGCACCGACGATGTTACTCGTCAGGCAGGCGCAGCCAATCCAGAGTTCGTACTCCATTATAGAGGTTTCGTAAACAGCGAAAACGAATCTGTGCTCACCGCTCGTCCTACCGCTACAACTACTGCAAACGAAAGCAGTCCTGTGGGCGAATACGACATCATCATCAGTGGTGGAGAGGCTCAAAACTACAAGTTCAATTACAAGAAGGGCAAGCTAACGGTTGCTGCTTCAACAGGAATAGCACACACCGATGCTGCCGATACTACCGAACCACAGCCAGTTTACACCGTATCTGGTACGAAGGTAGGCACCACCGCAACCCTTTCTAAACTTCCTGCAGGTGTTTACATCGTGAACAAAAAGAAGGTTGTAGTGAAGTAAACAACAGACAATATCCCTCAATAGGTGTTGCTTTTCAGCGCAACCTATTGGGGACGATATAGCGAAAACACCCCTCGCAGCTTGTTTTATAGCTGTGAATGCCAATTTATCTGAAAGTTATATTGGTGTCGGCAAGCTCTTTTTGTAGGCACCAATATTCTTTTTTAAGTCAAAACGGTCGTTAGATTCTTAGCTGACAAAGCTGTTACAATCTAACGACCGTTATGCTTTTCACACCACAGCCACCCCTCTTTGTTGCCTTATTTCGGCTCGCAACAAAGATAAAAATACGTTCGTTTGAATCAGAAAAAGAAGGATATAAAAGGCAAGGCGATGGTTTGTCCCCTCTGTTCGCCTTACGTTCAGATGGCAGCAAAGTGCATAACGGCATATCCAACAAGTATGGCGATGGTGAAACTGATAAGCGTTCCTATCATCACATACTCTGTAATCTTGATATCTTTCGCCTTGTTCAAGTCGCCAAAGCGGAATACCGACTTTGCAGCCAATAGGAAACCAACGCCTTCAAGGTTGCCCGTTAAGATGAAAGTAAGTATCAATATGCGCTCCAAATAGCCTATCCACTTGCCCGCATGAGGCAGTCCTAACGATGTCAGAGCCGTTAAGTCCCACCGATTTAGCAGCAAGTTCATCACGATTGACGTAGGTTTCAGCACCAACGCATAGCCAATAGCATAGATAATCAACTTGTTGCTGTTGAATAGGTCAGGCATAACAGCTTCGCAAATCGTTCCGCCTGTCAATTGGAAAGCTACAAACAGAATCACCGAAATATGGGCTATCTGGTCCATAACAAACGCTGCCACCGACTTGCTACGTATGCTTGTTTTTATCGTATCAATGATAAAGTGCGATAAAAAGATAATTGCAGGAACGGAAAAGTTGGTCCATTGCGCCACAAAAATGTAAGTTGCAACGGCGTGCGTGAAGCTATGAAGCAATAAGAATAACCATTTGCGCCCGTCCGCAGCATTCTTTCCAGAGTTCATCTTGTCCGTTTGCAGAAAGAAATCAGCCACGATGTGTGCCAAAAGAAGGCGAAATAAGATATTCATAAATTACCTTTTATAGTGTGTTATAAGTTGATGGTATCTGTTAATATACTGTCTGATAAGCTTTTCCTTCGCCAAAAGCGAAATCTTACTTATGTTTTGCGCCGACTGTTCCTGTGCTTCTGCTATTTCCTTCTGACTCTTCTCAAAGGCCAACGACTCGAAAACCACGAACGATTGTGCAGGAGTCCAGTTCGAAATAATATCGTCTGCAAACATCGTACTCACCTTTAGTTCCTCGTTGATAGGCTCCGATTCGGTTTTAACAACGAGGTTTTGCTTGCCCAATTCGTCGAAAGCACGTCCCGAAAGTTGGAAAGCTTCGCCGTCGGAAGCCACAATCTGGTCGGCAACAAATTCAACATTGCCAACGCCAACAGCTACTCTTGCGTCCCAAATCAGCTTCGAATTCTTCGGAGTATTCATTCTTAACCCTGCCCGAACCAACACTGCCACCAGCAGCGCATATTCAGTTTGGTCTACTAAAATCTGAAAACTATCACCCCGAAACACCTCGTATTTCATCGAACACAAGTGTTTCAAGTCCGATACTATATTATCCAGCGCCTGCAACAACTGCGGTCTTTGCTCGATAGGTATAGCCGTTGAGTTAATAATATCGCCAGTAATAACTGCCTTCATCATTGTTTTAATCGTCTTTTTGCAAAGATATAAAGAAAAGTTTGAGTAGCAAAGCAAACCCAGTTGTTTTTAAATAACAACCTATTCAGCTTGTTTCTGTAAAAACAACCCATATAAGTTGTTTCTTAAAAAACAACCTATTTAAGTTGTTTTTCTCCTCCTTCGTCCCCCCTTTTCGTCCCAATCGCCCAGTCTCGGTCGCAACCTTTCCCATCAAACCCACCTCTTTCTATTTCCTCTATAATCCATCGAGTGCCAACAATCCCCCTCGTTTTTTCTGCAAAACCATAGTTTTCTGGTTTTTTCAACGCCCCCAACCGAACTTATTCGACAAAGATGGCATTATGTCGGAGCAAATAAGTATATTTGCAAGTGTATATTTTTTAAGTACAAAAATGTGGTTCGGGCGCATCGTTGAGGCTCGAAAGTTTAATATTTAAGGCATAAAACAGATGAGTAAGATATTGTTGATAGTAGACCCGCAGGTCGATTTTGTAAATGGTTCGCTCCCTGTTACAGGGGCGGCAGAGGCTATGGACGCACTGGCAGCGTATGTGAAGGAACATGGCAACGAGTATGTGGCACGGCTGGTTACGGCCGATTGGCACCCTTACCACCATTGTTCGTTTGCCGATGAGGGCGGTATGTGGCCACGACATTGCGTGCAACACTCGGCTGGAGCTGCCATTTGGCAGTCGTTGCTCGAGGCATTGAACCAGACACGGGGCGGTTTCACCTTATTATATAAGGGCAACAACATTAAGAAAGAAGAATATTCGATTATGCAAAACGAAGAATCGGCAAGCGTAATCTGTCGGTTGGTCGAAGCAATGAAGATTGAACAACTCGATGTTTGCGGTTTGGCGGGCAACATTTGTGTGCTGGATACGGCGAAAGACCTCAAGAAAATGCTGCCCAATACCAAGCTGAACATCTTGGAAGAATATGCGCCTTCGCTCGACGATGGGTCGATGTTGAAGGACTTTATTAACGGTTTAATTTAAAATTTTGACAACGGGCAATGCACACAACAAGCGGCATTGCCCTTTCTTTTTACCGAAAGTGCAACACATTTTATAGCACTGGGCAATAGACTTTCGGTGCCTTCATTTCCCTTTATTCCTCCTCTTATTTTGTAAAGAAAGTACATGTGAAAAGCGAACCAAATTGTTTCGCTTTGCAAAAGTGCCTGTTTTGCGCTGCAATATAGGCTCTTTTGGCGTGCAAAATAGGCACTTTTACAACGCAAAACAATGGGTATTGCAAAGCGTTGTAGGTCAGATGGTTACGAGAGTATATTTATTTTACAAATTCTTTGCATTTTTGTGGCGTTAGAAAGGGGCGTATAGGGTGGGTGGTGCAAATGGCTTTGGCGCTCTTTCAGCCTATCTACCGACTTTTAAAACAAAGCAAATAACACTACCCAACATACTACCCAACGATTACTTGATATGGCTTTTCAGATGTTGTATCTTTGCAAATGTAAACGAACAAGGGGTGTAGGACGGTACGAAAGTGCCAAGAACGCTACACATTATTTATATATATAGATAGATAAACCTTTGAGAACGTAAAAACAAATATATAAAAACATATAATACGACAAAAATATGAAATTAACGTTTGAGCAACATTTGTCGCCTCATTTCACGGTGGGCGAGTTCTTTCGGTCGGGTACTGCCATTCGATTGGGCATCGTAAACAAGCCTGATGCACACCCAGAAGAAGGACTAACCAACGAGGAGGTGGTGGAAAACCTGCGGAAACTGTGTACCGAAGTGCTGGAGCCGCTGCGCAAAAGGGTGGGGCGAGTGATAATAACGAGTGGGTATCGCTGTCAGGAACTGAACAAAGCGGTGGGCGGAGTGCCTCATTCGCAACATTTAAGGGGCGAAGCTGCCGACATATATGTGCCGAATCAGGCAACAGCCCTGCGCTACGAACACATTCTCGAGGCCCATTCTGCCGTGCAACAACTGTTGTTGGAACCGCTCGGAACTGCCAATAAACGATGGCTACACGTCAGTTTCAGACAGCAAAAGTAGTGCTGTTAGCGACAAAAAGGGAAGAAATTTTGGAGCCGAAACGATGTGGACACATTAGCTCTGGCATGGCATTGTCGAGCCACCATACCACTGAGAAAATAGAAAAAGAAGGGTTTTAAGAAACCTTATTATATTATTAACCAATCAATTTTATTAACCTTTTAAATTTTAAGTATTATGTCTATCAAGTACAAATTGTATCAATTAAAGAACAAAACCAGTCAACGAAACGGTTATTGGTATGCCCGTGCCGCCTACATCGGTACTGTTGGCACCAAGCAACTGGCTACACGCATCAGCGAACGCTGTACCGTTACCGAGCCAGACATCTTGGCTGTGATTAGCGCATTGGTGAGTGAGATGTCTCATAACCTGCAAAATGGTATGCGAGTGAAGCTCAACGACTTTGGAACCTTTAAGCTTTCCATCTCGTCAGAGGGTGTAAAGGAGTTGAAAGACTTCTCTGCTGTGAAGCATATCAAGCGCCCTCACGTTCTTTTTCAGCCTGAAACGCATGTCGGAGCCGACAAAGTGCGCATCAAAAACTTTATTTCGGGCGTGAAAGTAGAGGAGCTTGAGAGCTACGAAGGTACTCCGAAGTCGAAGAAGAACGGCAAGAAACCAAGCGGCGGAGGCGCTGAAGGTGGTCATCAACCCCACCCATAAGCAGGGTAGGCGAAGGCCTATTGCAGGGGACGGAGCGCGCTTCGTTCCCCTGCTCTCACCACTATCGATGAGCGAACACCTAATTATTAACCTTTTAAAACTACAAAATTATGAAGAAAGAAAAATGGAAATTCATCATGCAGATCGTGCTTTCGGTCCTCTCAGCCATTGCTACCACGTTGGGAATGGGCTCGTGCAAGTAAGTCGGAGAGCGAGTAGTTCATAGAAAGAAAGTCGGTATAGCCCAACCGAAACACCTATCGGAGGGACTTAGACAATCATTGTTAATCTATAGTACCGATTATTTAAGACCGTGCAACAGTCTGATGCGTAACACTTTACAAACGCAATGGCCGACAAAATAGTAGGTTGCAGCCGACAATAACGGAGGTAGTAGCCGACAAAAGAGTAGGTTTGATGCGACAGGAAGGGAATGATTATCAGATAGTTGCGACATATTGGGAAGTCGGCAGCGACCGAAAGGGAAAGTGTTTGTTTGGCAATCGTCTTTTCATCGCACTTTCGGTAGTTTCTTAAGGCAGCGTTGCAGCTGTTTCAGAGAGGAACAACGCTGACCGACTTTCCTTTGTTTTATGCTGTTGTCGTGCGTATATTGCATAACAAACTGATTACTAATGTATTGCAATATAGCGGCAACAAAAAGGGAATATGTTTAGAAACGAATAACAAAACAACCGCGACAAATAAGGAATATCCGTTGGAATGCCCTGCTTATACGAGTGTTTAAGCCTGCATTTAACATATTTTTTCACTTATTTGTCGCGGTTTATATATTTATATAGATAGGCAAGCATTAACCCATTTGATAGTTAATACCTGCCTATTTTGTTTTAGTTTGTAGATAAGTTTACCCCAGTGGGGTACTCTCAGAATCTGTTCTGTCCCATATAGTTCTCTCTCTTTCACTTAGATTCTGGGAATAGTCGTGGATGTTTCAGTATTAAGGGACTTCTAATATGCTTTTTTCTGTTATCTTTACAAGGAAGTTTTATGCCGTAACAATGTACAAGCAATTTTGTCATTGCTCGTAAGTTTTAGCAGAATAAAACTTCTCTTGTTATCTTAAGAAAGTGCGTTTCTTCGCTATTTCTATATATTAACTGGTATGAATTTGCTTTTTTTCTATTAGCGAAAACGTCCCTTTTCCTCAGATGTTACCCTTCTCTTATGAGACTTTCTCGGCCTTTTTCTCTAAGCAGTGTGCGCAGATTCCTTTGTAGTAGAGCTGTGCGTCGTCTACGCGGAAACCATTAACAACCATGCTTTGTGGTACTGGAGGCTGCATATCGGGCATGTCAAACACGTGTCCACACTCCTTACAGCAGAAGTGAGCATGCGGTGTTGTATTGCCATCGTAGCATACGTGATGCTCGTCAATGGTAATCATGAGTGCCCCGCCCCTCTCAGAGAACATCCTGAGGGTGTTATATATGGTGGTGCGACTAACGGTTGGGATGTGTTTTTTGAGTTCGTTGAATATCTCATCGATGGTCGGATGAGTGTGATGCGTCTGTAAATAACGCATAATTTCAATACGCTGCAGTGATGGACGAATGCCGCAATCAAGCAGTTTTTGATAAGCTGGATCTATATACATAACTGTTTTGCATTTTAATTATTTCGGCAAAGGTATGCAAAACAATACAATTCTCCAAGAAAAATTTGGAAAAATGTCAACTTATTACCTAAAAATAAGAATTACACAGGGTATAAATGGTTCCTTTTTCAAACTTTTTACACTTTCCTGTATCGTCAAAATTATTTTACATTGTTATATATTCGACCTTTCTTTTGTATTTATTACATGCAGCGTCATAGCATATTTTTCAGTCTTATTCCTCTATGTAGGCTGCGAGATTGGGAGGTGGTGGGAACGAATCGCAGTTGATATGTTCCATCTGTTCTAATCCTTCTTGGGTGATAGAGCATCGTTGGCATCGGCTGTCGTTCTTACAAGTGTGACGTTCCAGATACCCTTTTCGTTCGAGAGCGGCTATCACTTTCGATGCATTCGAACGAGAAAGGCCCATCTCGTTGGCTATTTCGCCAGCGAGAAGGCTTTCGTTATTAGCGAGCATACAGAGCAACATGAGTTCGTTTATATTCATTTCGAACTTGGTTTCCAATGCTCTTTCAAATTCTACTACTGCTCTAAAGATGTTATGCACCTTGTGTATGCAGTTGTTATCCATACCTTTTATGTTTGTTGTTCTTACTTCAAGAGCGTTTCTTTAATCATCTTTTCCAATTCAACTTTCGAGTGCGCACCTACCGACATAGTGGGTTTGCCCGTCTTTGGAATGAACAATAATGATGGGATAGAGCGTATATTGAAGATTGCTGATAGCTTTTCGTTCTTATCAACGTCTACTTTATATATGTCAATCTTGCCATCGTACTCTTGTGCAAGCTCTTCAAGAATAGGTGCTGTAGCCTTACATGGTCCACACCAAGTAGCATAAAAGTCGATGATGGCAGGCTTATCGCCCTTAAATTTCCATGCATCTGTTGCAGCACCGAGGTTCATTACCTTTTCATTGAACATTGTTTCGTTCATTTCAATTGTCTTCATCTTGTTATCCTTTTTAGTTTGTGCAGTTGCCTGCTCCTTGTTTTCTGGTTTACTTTTAGCCGATGTATTGCAGCTACTGAGCGTAAATGCCAGTGTAGCAACGGCTATGAATATATTTATTTTCATCGCTTTTCTTATATTTTAGTTTAACTTTTGTTTTCTTCTCTCTGTTCCTTTCTTTTCTAATACCTTATATTTTATTTCTCCAGATGTTTATTTTTGAGTTCTATTCTTATTTCTCAGAGGGTGTGTTATCGTGTCAGCGAACTTATTAAATATGTCCAGCTATGTTCTTCCGACTTTCTTATTACTGCCTCTCTCCGTACTTCTTAAAATGCAATTGTTATGTTTCCGTTGGAAAGTATTGCAAAAATAAGCTTTATTTTCCAATGGAACAAATTTCCAATGGAAATAATATCACGGTATAACATAGTTTAACAGATAATGCAAGAATATGCGTAAAACAGAACACTTATACGACTTTTATACCACAAAAGTAATGAAGTGTAGAAATCAAATGAGTGTTGTGGCGTCCTGTTCGTTGCTTTTCGTTTCTGTGATAGGTAGCATGAAACGGCACATTTTCGTTTGTTTAGGGTGTTATATTATATATATAAGGTGTGTTGTTGTACTGGAATAGCGTTTATGAGTAGTTCAAAACGTGGCGAGCCATAGTCGATTTTGTTTCTTCAGAAGCATACTTTCTTGTGGATTTTGTCTGATTCCATTGAAGCAAAATGATGGAGTGGAGCGGATAGAACCCCATTTGCGACAGACAGAAAACAGCCCCTACGCCTTATGGAAGAGGAGTAGGGGCCATGTGTTTTTAACGAAATAGTTGAGTGCTTACAGTCTTTTAATCATGTGTTTGACATGTAAAATAAGCACGTTAGTTCTTTCTACGTGTTGCTTTTTCAATATTGTAGAAATAAATTAGCCGTATTGGCGCATTATTTTTTAACCACTTTTTTACCATTTACGATGTATAAACCCTTTGGTAAATCCTTTATTTCTTTAGACAAGCGCATGCCGCCGATGTTGTAAATGCCATTGGTAGCCGTGTTTGTAGTCGTAATATTGTCGATTCCAGCAGGGTCTCCCGAAGTGATAGTAACCCATCCTGTAACCACTTTCTTGTCTGCTCCGTAGAGCGAATAGTATGTGTAGTTGCCCTCTTTGTACTCCTTCCACTCCGTACTCGTAGGCGAAGCAACGTAGCAATCAATAAGATAAGGCTCTTCGTCCCATAGCCAGCAGATGCTACCGAAGTGCTCATCGCCCTCGTCGCCATTCCCTTTAGCACGCACTGTGCAGTTTTCGAACTTCCAAAGACCGCTATACAGTCCTGCCGCACCCCCTACAGCTTCCACTGTACATTCCTTAATTGTGATGCGTCCCCAGTTTCCGATGCCAATCATTGCATCTAATCCGTCCGACTCTTCCGCCCCTTTTACCGAAAGCGTGCCACCTTTTCCAGTGATGGTAATGTCGCCACTGTACTGGTTGGTAAGTCCCGACCGTTGTTTAGAGATAATGGTATTGTTACCTATCAGCACTATTTTCATGGTTGCGTTGGTAATCATTCCAGGGAATTCGTTGGTTTCTATGGTAGCGTTTTCCAGTGTAAGAGTTTTAGTTCCAGGTTCGTACGTAATGTTTCCGCTAACTCCTGCAATCTTCGAAAGGTCTTTGTAGTTGTCTGAAGTAACCTTTGTGTCTGCGATTTGGAAGTTGTAACTGGTTTGCGCCTTGATGGTTGTAGGTTGTGCAAACAATGTGATGACCATTGCAGCAGTAGCTGCGTACGTGTTTCTGAGTAGGTTAATATTCATTGTAATCATAGCCTCCCTGTTGCAACTCAATCAGAGCAACGCCGTTTCAGAGGCGTGGGCGTTTTGTGGATATATTAGATTTTTCTCTCGTTTTTATATGAAATGTGATGAATGAGTGCAAATATAACGTTTTTATTTTATATTGTCAAGTTTTTTATAGGGTTTTCTTTGCTTTATTAAATAAATGTAGTTGGGGCGTAGAGATAAGCCGAACAGATTGTGGTAGTGGTACGAGCGTGAAGTCTAAAAACGACTTCCATTTTGCAAAGAAAGTGCATACCGAAAGCGAACCAAATTGTTTGGTTTTGAAAAACAAGGACTATTGCAAAATGGTAGGAGTAGGGTGGTACTTCAGTAGCTATTTTAGTAGAAGAACCTTCTGCCGTGTTATTGACTTAACAGACTATAAAACGCCAGAAACTTTTACCTCTACTTGTGCTTGTCTCATAGCTCTTCCGTCTTAATTTTTTGTTCTTTGGTAATCCGAATGGGGCCCAGTTCCATGTTAAAAAGTTCGAGAACCTGGTTCACTTTGTCCATTCTTAATGTGGGTTTGCCCTGTTCCATTTCTCTGACAAAGCGAAGACCGACACCCGACTTGAAGGCTAATTCCTCTTGTGTTAGGTGGTATTCCTTTCTCAGTTGTTTGATAGTAGACGATAATTTGCTTACTTCCATACCTTTTATACCTTTTCGGGTACAAATATAAAGAATATCTTTGTAAATAGAAACAAATACTCCTTATCGGGTATAGATTTACAATTATTTAACCATATTATACCCTAACGGGGCTAAAACGGATATTTTAAAAGTCAAATCATGGTTCTTTTACATTCCGCAAATAGGTTCAGTAGTAGCTGAAAGCATTACAAAACGCAGTTGTGCGTGCGCATCTTATGGAGTTTTTCGTATCATGTAAAAGTGTTGGGACGTATTTTATCATGTTGCTAACAATCCATCAGACAAGGAGAAAGTAGGCAGAAAGCAGGGGAGTAGAAGTCCGACCGTGAAGCCTAAAAACGACTTCCATTTTGTAAAGAAAGTACATCCCGAAAGAGAACCAAATTGTTTCGTTTTGCAAAAGAGCCTATTTTGCGCTGCAATATAGGCGCTTTTGCCGAGCAAAACAGGCTCTTTTGCAATGCAAAACAAGGGGTATTGAAAAGTGCTGATAGTCAGGTGTTAAGGCGATTGATATAACTTTACAAATTTATCCCACCTTTTCAGTGTTCGAATCGCATATTTCCAAACTTGCGCTCGTGAAGTTGCCGCCTTGAGAGAGTGTTTTTTAGACACAATAAAAAAAGTGCAGAAAGTGTTAAGTTCAAACATCTTTCTGCACTGAGTGGTGGTGTTTGGAAAAGCTAATTAAGTTTTTCCTAATTCAGAAGTGCACCCCTTTGTAGGGTAACTCCTCTGCTATGTGGTTCTAAGTACCTTAATAAAATCTTGCGTTTGGCTTAATAATATGCTGGAACGGTTCGAAGTTTGCAGCATCAACAGGTTTGCCCTCAACGTCTTCGCCGATATATATAGGGCGGATAGGGCAGGCTTCAAACTTCTGTGGGTCGTTCAAGACATGAGCAAATGAGCCAAGTTTAAGTCCTCTTGTGGTTGTTATAGCCGTTGCATAATCTGAAAGATAAAGAGCATAAAACTCGCTTCCTTTGCCCATATAGCGGAAGATTACAATAGAAACATTGTCATCTCTATGTCCTGTGATAGGTAAGAACAAGCCTTTATTCGCCAAAACAAGTCCTGTAACATCTTGAAACTTCCATAGTTTTCTACCCGTAGGGAACTTATATTTAGCCCCATGAAACTCTAAATCGCTAAAGTATGCACCATAAATCTTATTGCCTTTATCAGTATAACAATAGCCAGGCATGAATGTTTTGCTCTTTTCTATGAGAGTTTTGAGGTCTTTTACAGTTGGATAAGCATAATGGTAATTCTTCAATCCATCGTTAGTCCAATACGTAACAATATCTCCATACTTTGCTAAGCTCCTATTAGAAGTCTTTGTATTGCCTCTATCTAAATAGTAAGACCCGCTAATTGTTATTGCTGTGCCTAACTTATAGGCTTGTGTTTTGTCTAATTCCAAAGCGTTTTCAATATCTCCCCATCGGAAAAGATCTAAGTCATTAGAATGCTGTATGTACTTACCTTCATTCGTGTTAATATACCAAAACTGCGAACCAGGAGTGTTTTCATCATTGTTAACCATATTTCCATTAACACTATTTGCCAAAGTAGGTTTATCTGCATAGTTGCTTATCCACCATTGAGCAGGTGCTATTCCCCAGTATTCTTTGTTTCCTGTCTTGTAGTGAATGAAGTTTCCAGTTGCCCATTTCACATTATTCACCACCACATACGGCTGTGGTGTAATCTTTTCCATCGTTATATTAGAACGATAATCATAGTCGGTGAGGAACGTTTTCTTTGCCGTTTTAGTGTAAATACCGTCTGGTGTGTACACCGTAATGGTGAAATTGGTTTCTGCATTGGCTGCTAAGAAAGCAACCCACACATAGTCTTGTTGTAGCTGAATAGGCGAATTGTCTTTGTTCGCAACGTCAATGATGTATTCCTTTTCGTCATCTGTGCCTACAAAAGTACCATTGCTAAGGTCCAAAATATCGTACGACCGCAAGCCGTTTATCTTTACTTGGTTGATGTTGTTGATGATATTGCCTTGCGAATCTTTGAATTTCATACCCCAGAAGGTTACTTTACGCTCCAAAGAAACGTTTAGTTTTGTTATCGTACCTTCTGTTCCGTTGTTTGAAATCTTCTCTGGCGAAGCAGCAGCCCAGTTGTAATCAAACTTCTTATCGATAGTATTCAGTGTTCCGTCTTGCTGTTTCATGTCGAGCGAGACCTGGCTTGTAATCGTATTAGAAGCATCATGATAAACTCTTGATACTCCTTTTTCAGTTTCTGTAATCTTATTTGGATTGACCAACCCCACTGTTTTATCTCCTTCTAACGCTTCGGCAGGATAGAAGAACGCCAGTTTGTCGGTGGTTTTCATTTCTTTTTTGCTTGTAATAGTACCCTTGAATGTTGCCTTTTTCCCACCTTCGGCTTGTGTAGACAGCGTACTATACGCAGTGGCAGTACTTGTGTTATTATCTGAAAGGTTATAGGCGAAAATCTTATCGCCCTTTGCCCAGTTAGAAACAACGTTTTTGTCGTTGTCGAGTCCGAGTGTGCGCGAGATGGCTTTTGCCGAGTTGTTGTTGCCATCAGCGCTATTTCCGACCACCGTTAGTTCTATTTGGTAGGTGTAACTTTGTGGTTCTGTTTCTCCACCATTCATGTTCTCGTTGTCGCTGCACGCCCCTAATGCCAAGAGCAACATAGCCATCGTTGTGGTCTTTAGTATGTTCCTTTTCATCAGTTTTAGTTGTTTTCTAATCTTGTAGTTTCATAGTCAAAGTCCCAGACCTGGTCGTTAGGTTTAGCAAGATTGTCCTCTCCACCATGATTTGGGTCAGGTTTCTCTAATGTATTTCCGAGGAAAGGCTCCTCATCTACACACTGAATGACTTTACATTCAGGTTTAATGTAAGATTTTTGTTTCATTTTTAAAGGTAAGTTAAAGTTATTTTCTTAGTTGTTAATTACTTTCTTTCAGCTCTGTTATCGTGTCAATAGCGTTTTAATTGGCTCTTTATCCTATTCATTTCTTACAGAGTAGTTGCAAAATTACAATATTATTTAAAATTATACAAGTTTATATTGAAAAATTTAAATATCTCTTCTAAAACACACAATAAACTGCAAAAAGATAAAATATTTGCTTATTTATGTTCTATTTGTGGTATTATGATTTTGTAAAGGAAGTACATGCTGTAAGTGAACCAAATTGTTTGGTTTTGCAAAAGAGCCTGTTTTGCGCTGCAATATAGGCGCTTTTACCGAGCAAAACAGGCTCTTTTGCGTTGTAAAACAATGGGTATTGTAAAACGTTGAAAGTCAGATGGTAATGCGAATGTATTTTCTTTACAAAATATTTACACCTATTGTGTGTTTACAAGGTATATTTTCTTATTTGTTTCCCCGATGTTGTCGCCCTGTGTGTGAGTGTTTTAGATAGAATAAAAAAAGTGGGCGTAATGGACATTTGGTAGGCTGAAAAGCTCACGGATTTTAGTAATGGACA